>JBATLM010000085.1:0-1765 GCA_049289315.1 Cyclobacteriaceae bacterium | reverse complement strand
TGGATAAGGAAATACAATAACGAGCGTCCGCACGACTCATTGGAGAAGATGACGCCTATTGAATACTTAATGAAGAAATCACCAGAAAACTGTACTTTAGCCTGGACCTAAAGAGGGGAGCTTTACATTTGTCTGACACGATAAAAGAACAAGCATTGTTGTCACGAATAAAAGAAGAATAGAAATTCTGGCTGTTTTGCTTAATACATTCATAGTCTTAACTTATCAAAAATAAATAAAGTCTCAACACTTTTTAGTAAATTGGAGACGTCACTGACACAATTCTAGATACTTCGAGGTGAAATTTCTACGATGGGCACTGTAAAACGCATGTAGTATGCCAAGAACCATTTTTGGGTGGATGATCTTTGTTTTGAGAGGTTTAGTTGAGATCAATAAAGTGTAGATTGGTGAAAGTGCAGGATTTTTTAGGTCTAGGTGTGAATTATTCCGTAATAATACATTAGAAATAAATGTCTATTGTGGTTAGGTAGAGCAGTTTCCGATAAGTCAGGTTTAATATCCGGCAAATAATACTTATCTTTCTTTTGTATTATAGTCCGGCAGTTTTCTACAACGGACAGTCTCAAACGAAAAAGATGCGTGGGCGGCAACTGCGTGGGGATACCGAACCGGGCACGGACTTTGTGAGATTTCCAAAGCCGTGACAACCGAAGACATATTAAAGATAATTCAAAGCCGATTCCATCGGTTAGGTATGAAACTTGTAGGCGTTTATTTTCTATATGCTGAATACTGATTCGTATAAACGACACGAAATTACCTTGATCTTGCTAAACATGGCGGTGTTGGCGGCACTTTTCGCCGTTCACATCGTCTTTCTATTCGAGATCGGGTATCCCTCCAAACTTCTGCTATTTACACTTTCAGCCAGATTTATACTTTTAATCACTGAACTCATTTGGTTACAGACATTTACCAACGATGTAAGCCCGAAAACCGTCAAATTACATTCGCATCTTTCGATTTGGCTAAACATTATTTTCGCTTTTGTCGCTTCCTCTTTCGGCGGAACGCCGGACAGCCATTATTCAGTTTTGATGGTAATCCCGATAATTCAGGCGGCGTACAGTTTCAATTTGCTTAAAACAATTGGAATTGTGGCAGTCACGATAATTCTTACTTTTCTTGAAGTCTGGCTCTTTTTTATACAAAGACCTCCGATCGATTATGGAGAATTTTTTGAAGCCGCAACGGTTTGTCTGATCTTACTGGTGGTCGGAATTGTGGTTTGGCTTTTGGTTAGGAATTTGCGAGGGGAAGAATCAAAATTACAGAATAGTCTGAACGAATTAAGAGAAACGCAGGTAAAACTGTTGTCTGAAGAAAAACTCGCTGCCATCGGACAGCTATCGAGTGCAATTGCACATGAAATAAGAAATCCCGTGGCAATGATTGCAAGCAGTCTGTCACTGGCATCAAAGCAGGCGGACGACTCACCTTTGAGAAAAGAAATGTTTGATATTGCTACGCAGGAATCGCGCCGTCTGGAAACCCTGACCGATGATTTTCTTGCTTATGCCCGCACGAAAGAACCTGAAATTAAGGTAAATAATGTCTGCGAAACAATAGAATATGTTGCGGACTTGGCCAAAGCAAGGCTCGCGGAAAAAAATATTTCTATACGAATAATTTGTGAAAAGAGCATTTCAGCGGAGTTTGATGCTTTGCTGATCCGGCAGGCGTTGTTGAATCTCGTAATGAATGCGGCGGATGCAACTGCTCAAAATGACAGGATCAAGAT
>JBATLM010000084.1:0-12451 GCA_049289315.1 Cyclobacteriaceae bacterium | reverse complement strand
ACCCAGAAGCATTTAAAAAAAAAGCGCCTCATTTATTTACCCATCGAGGTTTCTCTTTTATTCAGGGAGACATTAAAACATTTATTTTTCCAACGGGAGCATTTGATATTGTGATTCATGCCGCTACTGAGGCGAGTGAGAAATTGAATACTGAGAATCCCATAGAAATGATTGATTCAATTGTTCAGGGTACCCGAAACACACTAGAGTTCTGCATAGCAAGGGGTGTAAAAAAAATGTTGTTTGTTAGTTCAGGCGCGGTGTATGGGAAACAACCGCCAGAAGTAACACACGTGGATGAGGATTGTTTTTTAGGGCCGGACATTACTAATCCTGGAAATGCTTATGCTGAAAGTAAAAGGTTGGCGGAATTATTGTGTGCAGTATTTAGTAAGGTGCATGGTATTGATATTCCAGTAGCAAGGTGCTTTGCATTTGTTGGGCCCTATTTGAAGCTTGATATCCACTTTGCTATTGGAAATTTTATTAAAAATGGATTAGAAGGTAAATCAATAGAAATAAAGGGAGATGGTACCCCGTTGCGTTCCTATATGTATAGTGCGGATCTAGTAGTGTGGTTGCTCACCATACTTATAAACGGTGAATCATCAAGGATCTATAATGTTGGTTCAGATGTTGCGCTAAGTATTAAAGAACTAGCAGAAGTGGTTCGAGAGTGCTTTAACAATGAAATTGAAGTGGAGGTAAAACAAAAACCTCAATGGGGCAAGCCCATAGAGCAATATATTCCAAGTGTTAATAGGTGCAGAAAGGAACTTAAATTATCAAACTACTATGATCTTGAAACTTCAATTTTGAAAACGAAAATATGGAATGAAGGCGTAAAATATTAAGAATGAAAAGAAAACTGTATAGAAAATGCCCAATATGTGAATTTGAAGAGGGCGAAATTCTGCATAACCAGAAATTTTTACTCCCGGATCAGCACCCACTCCGAAATGGATATGAAGTTGTGTTATGCGATAGGTGTAATTTCTTGTTTGCGGATTCCGCAGTCACTCAGAGTGACTATGACATTTATTATTCAGATTTTTCTAAATACGAAGATAATCACACAAGTACTGGTGGGGGAGAGGCTGGGTTCGACTCAAAAAGATTGGAAAATGTTGCTCAAGAAATAGCTTCTATTGTTGAGGATAAATCACTCAGAGTGCTTGACGTTGGATGTGCAAACGGGGGGATACTCAAAAGACTCAAGCAATTAGGTCATACTAATATTGTTGGCGTAGACCCCTCACGAGTTTGCGTTGAATATGTTAAAAGAGAGCTTCAGTTAGAGGCGTATGAGGCTAGTCTATTCAATATGCCTGACTCCATTGGAAAGTTTGATTTGATAATTCTCTCTCATGTATTGGAGCACATACTTAACTTAAATGAGTGTCTTGAAGTAATCACTAAATTCCTAAATAATGAAGGAAGGGTATATATTGAAGTACCTGATGCAATGAGGTATGTAAGCTTTATAACATCTCCTTTTCAGGATTTTAATACCGAGCACATTAATCATTTTACAAAAACCTCATTAGACAATCTATTTACAAACAGAAGTTTTGTTAAGCTAAAGGGTGGAGCGAAGACAATAGAATCCGCTGCAAATATGCCGTATCCGGCAATATATGCCTTCTATAGGAGCTCAAGTATAAGTAATAAAGAGACTTATCAACCTGATAGTGAAATCAAGGCTTGTATTATGGATTATATAATATCCTCTCAGAAAATCATTGATAGAATCGATGCGCACTTAAAAGCAGAGCTAAGTAGAGGTGAAAATATTTTGGTTTGGGGTACGGGTCAATTGACTATGAAATTGCTAGCTATTTCAACTCTAGGTGACTTACCAATTATCAACTTTGTTGATTCAAATCCTATACTAAGGGGTAAAAAGTTAATGAATAAGTTAATCCTACACCCTTCTCAGCTAAGTGGGGTTTCAAGGGAAACTAAAGTCCTAATAACATCAACCATTCACGAAGATGAAATTAAGAAAGATATGATCGAATTGTACAAACTGTCAAATCCAATAATTAGCCTTAGAAATTGTCTAAATTAGTGTGATATGATAAAAGTATCTGATTTTATTTTTAAAACTCTAGCTGACCACGGAGTTAAACATGTATTTCTGGTCACTGGTGGAGGGGCAATGCATTTGAATGATGCCCTAGGAAGAGAAACCAGAATAAAATATGTATGTAATCATAATGAACAAGCGTCATCCATTGCTGCGGAGGGATATGCGCGAGTATCGGGAACACTAGGTGTGGTAAATCCGACTTCAGGACCTGGAGGAATTAATACATTAAACGGAGTCTTTGGAGCCTTTACTGATTCAATCCCAATGTTGGTTATTTCTGGGCAGGTAAAGCGTGAAACACTTTTGTCTTCATATAAAGTACCAGGCCTACGTCAAATGGGTGATCAGGAAGTGGAGATTGTGCCGATGGTAAAAGGCATTACTAAGTACGCAGTGATGGTCACCGAACCAGACTCTATTAAATATCACTTACTTAAAGCAATATCTATAGCGACCACTGGTCGGCCCGGTCCTTGCTGGATTGATGTCCCAGTAGATGTGCAGGGAGCCCTAATTGATGAAGATAATTTACGCGGGTACGATGCGCGGGAAGATGAACCAAAGTATACGGATAAGCTCCCCGCTTTGTGCAAAACTGTTTTGAGTAAACTAAGTAAATCTGAGCGCCCTTGTATAATTGCCAGTACGGGCATAAGGATCGCAGGGGCAATGGATATCTTTGAGCGTGTAGTAAATAAATTGGGAATTCCAATTACTACGGCATGGTCTCATGATATTATTTATTCCGATCATCCACTTTACTGTGGTAAACAAGGAAGTATTGGTGATAGAGCAGGAAATTTCACGGTTCAGAATAGTGATTTGGTCTTGATTATCGGTAGCCGTATGCCCATCCGACAAGTGAGTTACAACTGGGAAAATTTTGCTCGTGAGGCCTTTAAGATTCAGGTAGATGCAGACGAAGCTGAATTGATGAAGCCTACAATAAAAATTGATTTGCCAATTCACTCCGATGCAAAATTATTTTTAGAAGAGTTAGAGCGACAGTTAAATGAATTTGATTATCAGTCGTCCCAATTCAATTGGTGGGTTAGTTGGTGTAAAGAACGTGTAAAGAACTATCCAGTATTACAGGCTAAGCATCAAGATCCAAATAGACCTATTAATCCGTACTATTTTCTTCATTCGCTTCAGAAGAATCTAACTGGAAACGATGTTATAGTTTGTGGAGACGCGACTGCGTGTATTGTCACATTTCAAACCTCGAATATAAAAAAAGGACAGCGGTTATTCAGTAATTCGGGATGTGCCTCAATGGGATTTGATTTGCCGGCTGCTATTGGAGCTGCATTTGCTGCCCCTGAAAAAAGAATCATCTGCTTGGCGGGTGACGGCAGTATTCAAATGAATATTCAGGAACTTCAGACTATCATTCATCATAAGTTACCGATCAAGATTTTTGTTTTGAACAATGACGGGTACCTGTCAATTAAATCTACCCAAAAGGCATTCTTTGCCTTGGAGGTTGGTAGTAGTCCTGAGTCTGGTGTTTCTTTGCCGGATATGGTAAAGGTAGGAAATGCTTATGGATTTAAAACCTTCCGCCTTGAGGGTTTTGACTTCGCCAAACAATTGGACGAGATCTTACAGACTCCGGGTCCGGTGCTGTGTGATGTAGTACTTGATATTGAGCAGCCTTTCGAACCAAAGTTGAGTTCTAAAAAACTTGAGAATGGCAAAATGGTATCAGCTCCACTGGAAGACATGTTTCCTTTCCTAGAAAAGGAAGAGCTTAAACAGAATCTGTTAATTAAGATGAAGGAATTTTAACTCAACGATGGTGGGCATAGTACAAGTCTTTGATCAAACAAAATATAATTTTGATAGCCTAGATGGGTTCTCAGATTTCATTATCTACGGTGCCGGAAACACAGGAAGAGATGTTTGTAGCTTCATCAAATCGAATTTGGATGGTAAGGTTTTAACTTTTGTAGATGTCAGAGCTGATAAAGAATATTCTATAGAAGGAATTCCTGTATGCCAATTGGAGAATGTTAAAATTCCGAAAGCAATTAAAGATGGGGCTCTTGTCATTGTAGCAATTTTTAATAGAGATGTCAACTTAGCTCCAATTGTTGATAACTTGCATCGGACAGGTTTTAAGAATGTGATAAGCTATGTTCAGTTTCATCGATTTTTCCCGAATCAACTCGGAAACAAATATTGGTTGGGTGACATTAATATTTACAAACGACATGAAGCACAAATACAAGAAACAATTGATTTGCTAGCGGATGATGAAAGCAGACGAATATTTAAATCAATATTATGCTATCGGGCCTCAGGGGATTCAGAAGAACTAACTCAGCCGGAAGGTCTTGATACGCAATATTTTTCAAAAACGATTCCCTCATCCAAAAAATCATTGAGATTTATAGACGGGGGCGCATATGATGGAGACACTTTAGTGGCTATGATAAAATTAGGAATTTTCTGCGAAGCAGTTGCTTCGTTTGAACCTGATCTTGAAAATTTTGCTAAGCTAACTACATTCAGTATGGCCAATAGATCAAATATCGCTAATGAAAATTATTTGTTTCCATGCGCTGTTTGGTCAAAAACAGAATACTTAAAGTTTAACTCAGATAGTAAAGAGGCAAGTAACATAGATGTAAACGGATCGGAAACTGTATTAGGTGTTTCCATTGACAATCTTATTCCTGATTTCCGACCCAACTTTATAAAAATGGATATAGAGGGCGCTGAAATTGATGGACTTATGGGAAGCAAAGAAACCATTAAGACATTTCGTCCTTCACTTGGAATTTGTATCTACCATACTCCTGAACATCTGTGGGAGATCCCATTATTAATAAAATCTTTTGATCTTGACTATAAATTTTATGTGCGTGCTCACGGTCATAATGGTTTTGATTTGGTGTTGTATGCAATTCCCTCTAAGCTGCCTTGAGTTTGATGTTAGCTATTTCACTGCATGGGTCTGATTCGTCCAAGATATAGTTTTTTTATAATGACAAGGTTCTGTTAAATTTGTGCCTTTAAATTAAAAAATTTTGGTTTTTAGGGATTACAAAGATTTCCTTTTTGACTTGGATGGAACACTTGTTGATTCATTCGGTGACATAAAACAATGCTTAGAGCATTCTTACCTTAAGATTTTGGGTCAGGAAATTGGGGTAACCAGAATGGCAATAGGCCCGCCTTTATCTGAAATGATTGAACAACTTACCCCAGGTCTTAGTCAGAAGACAAAGGATTCAATTATATTTGAATTTAGGCAGAATTATGATTCATCATCATACCCTCTAACAACTTCAATGAGTGGAGCGGTCGAATTAATTGAAAGGTTAACGGCTTTGAAAAAACGAATTTATATAGTGACCAACAAATCCTATAATCCAACAAAACGAATACTTTCGAAACTTGACTTGACATCTTTTGCAGATGTCTTATCCCCGGACAAGTTTCCTGGAAAAAAATTGACAAAGAGTGAGCTGATAAAGCTAATTATTAATGAACGCAATTTGGCAAAGGGTTCTATGGTTATGGTTGGCGATACCTCACATGATATATTGGCTGCGAAAGCCAATGAAATTGATTCAGTTTCAGTTACCTGCGGATACGATACTTTGAACAACCTTATCGATGCTAATCCAACACTTTTGGTTGTTAACATGACGGAATTATTAAGGCATTTAAATAACTAGATAATGAGTAATAACAACATATTTGAAGACCTTTTTGTGTTGGAATTGGCCAACAATCACCTGGGTGACGTAAACCGAGGAATTGAGATGATTGAAGAATTTTCGCAAGTTATTCGCTTTAATGGGGTTAAAGCTTCGATTAAACTTCAATTTAGAGAAATGGACTCTTTCGTTCATCCTGATTATAAAGAAAACAAGAAAATTAAGTACATAAAAAAAACCACTGAAAAAAGGCTCACAAAGCAGGAGTATAAGATACTGATTGACAAAATAGTTGATTCTGGATGTATACCTATGTCAACCCCTTTTGATGAGACTTCAGTTGATCTATGTGAGGAGTTTAACCTGCCAATAATTAAAATTGCAAGCTCTGACATTAACGATTGGCCGTTGTTGGAGAAAATTGCCAAAACAAAAAGGCCTGTTATCCTATCTAATGGTGGTTCATCGCTAAAGGATATGGATGACGCAGTAAAATTCTTCCAAAATAGAAATATTCCTATTGCTTTGAATCATTGCGTATCGGTATACCCTTCAGAGGATTCTGAGTTAGAGCTAAATCAAATTGACTTTATTCGAAACCGATACCCAGGTATAGTGGTTGGGCTTTCTACCCATGAATATCACGATTGGTCGAATTCTATTATGATAGCGTATGCAAAGGGCGCAAGAACGTTTGAAAGACATATTGATAGTCCCAAAGATGGCTATGAGATGCCGAACTATAATTCAACATCAGCTCAGATAGATACTTGGTTTAAAGCTTATAAAAAAGCTATTGAGATGTGTGGAGGGCCTTCGGATAAAAAGAGAATCAACTCTGAAAAAGAAATAAAGTATTTGGATGCGCTGGTAAGAGGGGTATACGCAAAAAAAAAGATTCCGAAGGGTCACGTAGTGCGAAATGATGAATTTGAGGATTATTTTTATTTGGCAGTTCCATTACACAAGGGCCAGCTATCTGTAAGGGAAATGAAAAATGGTGAAGTTTTCACGCAAGAAGTCCCTAAAGATGGGATGATACTTATCGATTATATTAATTCGCCATATGCGAGAGTTGAGTCACTAAGGAAATTAATCTACGATAGAGGAATTGATGGCCCAAGTACTTTCGAAAGCAAAAAAGACTGAGAAACGAAATAGTTAACACTTATAGGTTTCAGCATTTCTGAGACTCAGCTTGGGAAGGAAAAAGCTTCATATGGGTTGCAATTTATAGACATCCCAATTATTAAGAACCTAATTTAAAATCCAAGATGAAGAAGATAACAATATTTACTCCCTGCTATAATGAGGAGGGCAATATTTCCCAACTTATCGAAGTTGTCCGGGATATATTTCGCAAGTTGCCTCTATATGAGTATGAGCATATTTTTATAGATAATTGCTCTACTGACAATACCCAAGCTATTTTGCGGCAAATAGCTAAGTCCGATAAGCATATTAAGATTATTTTCAATGTTAGAAATTTTGGACATGTACGCTCCCCATATTATGGGCTAATGCAATGTTATGGCGATGCTGTTATTACTCTTGTGGCTGATTTTCAAGATCCGCCTGACTTAATTCCAGTAATGTTAAAAAAGTGGGAGGAAGGGTATCGTCTTGTCTTAGGCGTCAAAAATAAAAGTAAGGAAAATCCTATAATGTTTGCGATTCGAAAACTATTTTACTCTTTGCTGTCAAAGGCTTCTGGCAGTAATGATGCACCACTACAAAACTTTACAGGATTTGGACTGTATGACAAGAAATTTTTGGACATAGCAAGGGAACTTGATGACCCCTATCCTTATTTTAGAGGAATGGTAACTGATTTTGGGTTCGATCATTTTCTTTTAAAATATATACAGCCTATAAGAAGGGAGGGAAAAACTAAAAATAATCTTTTTACACTTTATGATGTGGCTATGCTTGGGTTCACTAACCACTCGAAACTGCCGCTAAGGTTATCTGCTCTTTTGGGCTTCTTTTCTGCAATGGTCAGTTTCTTGGTGGCATTTGGTTATCTTATTTATAAGTTGATTTATTGGGACAGTTTTCAGGTTGGCATTGCGCCATTAGTAATTGGTGTATTTTTGTTTTCGTCTGTCCAGCTTTTTTTTATTGGTGTAATTGGTGAATATATAGGGGCAATCCATACGCAAGTTAGAAAAAGGCCATTAGTCATCGAAAAGGAGCGTATAAATTTTTGAATAATTATCAAATGATGAAAACTATTTTTTCCAATCAGTTCGTCAGATTTCTTTTAGTTGGAGGAATAAATACTGCATTTGGGTATATAATGTTTGCTCTATTTATATTTCTTACAGGGAATGATGTAGCTACAATAATACTCGCAAACATTGTGGGAATTTTATTCAATTTTAAAACCTACGGAAATATTGTATTTAATTCTACGGATAACCATAAAATATATAAATTCATAGCTGTCTATTCTGTATTGATGGTAGCACAGATACTAGCATTAAAGGGATTAAGTCTATCTGGAATTACAAACAGGTATATTTCAGGTGCGATTTTAACCCCCCCAATGGCGTTATTGTCTTTTTTCATGCTGAGGTTATTCGTTTTTAAAGTTGAAGTACAAGAGCGATAACAAGCTTAAATTGCCAAATCAAGTTTTTGCATGAGTAATCTCGATAACAACTCAAGTTTTAATATAGATTCTTCACTTTTTGTTTCAACCATGGTCATGGGGTTTGGCTTGGCCACCCGTTTAGCAAGACTTGGTTTCCCAACCTCTGACTATGATTTCATTGTTATTGTAGGTGTTGCATTGTTTATAGTAAATTTTTCAACTGTCTATAGAATTCTTAGACCAAAAACAAACATTCTTGGCGAAGATGCAAAAATTACTACTCTGCTCTTGAGTATAATGATTTTGGTTTCGTTTTTATCAATGAATGTAAAGCCATTTGTATTTACGCTTGCAATAACTGGATTTATATCATTATTCTTTTTAATGATCAAATCAAAAGGCGATGGGAATTTGTCAAGTCTATCGAAATGGGTTTTAATTCCATTAACTCTAGTAATTTGGATTCTTGGACAAATGTATCAGAAGGAGATTCATCACCCACTATTCGTAGAAAAGATAGGGATGGGAATAATCAGTGTGGATCAGTTATTTCATTCCTCAATAACTGAAATGATCAGAACCTATGGTATTCCGAGTTTTGGCTTGTATGGAACTCCTTACTTGCCATATCATTATGGCAGCCATTTTGTAATGGCAAGATTTTCCGAATTGTTTGGACTCAAAGCGCTAGAAACATACAATTATGTGTATCCAATCCTGTTTTTACCATTATATTTTAGAGCATTTTTGTTTCTTGTTGGGGATTTGTTCAAGGTGTTTCATTCCAAGTCGCAGAAGCCTAGTTCTCATTGGTCCTTTTGGATCGTACTTGCAATGGTAACAGCAGGATTCCTACCAAATGATTTTTTAGTCAAATTCGGCATTTTGGAAAGTTGGATAGTTTCTGAGTCCTACTTGTTGTCAATCACTTTTTTGTTTCTTTGCATTTCATTGATTTTATCTGCTGGTACTCGACATGTAAATTGGAGGTCGGCTACATTGGAGACTTTATTATTTATTGTACTTATAATCGCGGTTGCATTTTCAAAAATCTCAGTTGGTTTTGTTGCTGGCTTGGCTGGAATTTATGTACTGTGGAGATCTGGTAAATGGAAGTCACCGATTTTAATAATGTATGGTGCTATTACACTTATCGTAATCATTGTTTCACTAAAATTCGCTTCGCCTTCTAGCTCAGACCAGGGCACAAGTAATTTTTCTTTCCTTTATAGCATCAGGACATACACAAGTGAGCAGTTAAGAGACATGTTCCTATTTGTCTACTATTTATTTTTGATCATTTTTGTGACACTTAGACTAAATGCTCAACAAGTTAATTCTTTTGCTAGGTTGATTGTTTCTATAAGGAAAAGAAAATTGCTTGACGTAGAATTCTTGATTGTAGTGGCAATAATGGGGTTTATCCCGCCTGCAATTTTATTTATTGGCCAAGGTAGTGGATTTTACTTTTTGGATGTTCAAACAAGACTTTCAGTAGCCTTTTTGATGGCTTGGTTCTTAAGGCATATAAGTTGCAGTGATCCCATTAAATTTTCAAGATTGACATTTGTCCTCTATTCAGTAGTTGTAATTCTTGGAATTTCTTTTTTTGTAAGCAATGTTTTTTCTAAGCTTGAGGATTTTATTGACGTTAATTATAGACTGAGATCTGCTATGATTGCGGAGGATCCCACACGGAGTAAGTTTTATTCTGCCTCTAAAGGCACAGCAGATTATCTAGGAGGAGATCCCACCCAGATTCCCCAAAAGATCACGGAGATTATTGAACTCCCGGCAAAGACACTTTTTGAAACCTCTCCAGCAAAAGGAAAATTTGGGTTTTATAAATGGTTATCAGACACTACCAAGCACATGACGGACAAAAGAAACTATTATGTGGCAATACCAAGAGTCGAAAATTTTTGGATAGACGGTAACATAGTTCCTGAATCAATACCATTTATGCTGCCAGCAATAACAGGTATGGCAGCATACAATGGCTTACCGATCAATTTCAATGACCTTAAATTGGAGAATTACTATGGATTCTCTGCTTACAAAAATTTTAAGGTGGACTCTGTCAATTGCAGGCAATTTGAGGGCAAGAAAATCATTAATTTGCTTCCCAACCTCCATAAATTTTACCCATGTGAATGATGAATGAAGTTTTGGTAATGCTATGGAAACGAAAGTGGCATTTCGAATAAATCATTTGATAGTGAACCAAATTAAATTGGAGTATGAATGGCGGTATCGATTTCAATAAACCATATATCACTGGCAAAGAGGCTAACTATATTGCGGATGTAATCGCCACCCATAAATTGGCGGGTAACGGAAAGTATACCAAGTTCTGCCAGCAGGCTTTTCAAGATTTTTATGGTTTTCAAAAATGCCTATTAACCACATCGTGTACAGATGCTTTGGAAATGGCAGCATTACTTTTAGATATCCGCCCAGGTGACGAAGTGATTATCCCTTCCTATTCATTTGTAAGTACAGCGAATGCTTTTCTCCTTCGTGGAGCGACAATTGTCTTCGCTGATTCTATGAAAGAAGAACCCAACTTAGATTGTAGTGGGTTGGAACAATTAATTACCCCCAAGACGAAGGTTATTGTCCCTGTGCATTATGCGGGTGTTGCTTGTGATATGGATGCCATAATGGATTTATCTTATAAGTATAATATTTATGTTGTAGAGGATGCGGCTCAAGCAATAGACAGCTACTATATCGGAAGGGATGGGGAAAGAAAGCCACTGGGCAGTATAGGCCATTTGGCAGCCTTCAGTTTTCATGAAACTAAGAATATTATTTCAGGTGAAGGTGGTATGTTGGTTGTCAATGATTTGAATTTTGCGCAAAAAGCTGAAATAATTTGGGAAAAGGGAACAAATCGATCTGCTTTTTTTAGAGGCGAAATTGATAGGTACGGATGGGAGGAAATTGGATCTTCTTATATGCCATCAGAATTGATTGCGGCATTTTTGAAAGCTCAACTTGAACATTTAGTAGAGATTCAAAATGGGAGAATAGAATTATGGAGGCAATACTTTGATCTACTTAAAGAAAGGAACGTACATTATAGTTTACCATTTATCCCTAATTATGCGACCAACAATGCTCATATGTTTTATCTAATATGTGAAAATTCTGAGGCTAGAGATTCGTTTATCAAGAAATTAAGCGCGCTAAAAATAACTGCAACATCTCATTTTCGAAGCTTACATAGAAGTAGATACTTTGAGAATAAGTATAATGGGTTTCCGCTTGTAAATGCTGATCGGTTTACCGACTGTTTAATTAGATTGCCATTATATTATGAATTACAGGGATTGGATATTAGCTCGATTTGCAAAGTAATTACCAATTAATGATTAAAAGCATTAGTAATACTAGTTTAATCAGTGAGAAAATACTCGGTTCGGTATTTGTCCTAATGTTTTTTACTCTGCCTCTCCTCATTCCAAGCTGGCATAGTAAAATATTGATATTGAGTTTTTTAACTATCATTCCGCTAATCAAAAAGGGACTAAGTGTTAGGTCATTGGGCGACATGCAATTGATAGTCATCTCTACACTATTTGTAATATTATATGGAATTGGAATGATTCATACCAATAACTCGAAATATGGCCTTTCTGTAATTGAATCTATTGCTCAATTATTGTTTGTACCCTTGATCATTTTAGCCCTAAAAAAAAACTCAACCCTCCTTATCAAAGCATTAGGAGCTTTCGTTGCAGGGGTGGTTACATTAAATGTTTTATCCTTGTTCTTTATTTCCTACGACATGTGGGATTCGAAGAACCTCCAATCTAATTTAATTATAGCTAGTAATTTTATTGTAAAAATTCACCCCGCCTTTCTTTCAATGTATATTTCGCTGTGTGTCTTTTTCTTGGCAGATCAATATTTTCCATTGAGTAAATTGGATCGCAGCAAGCTAGGTTGGGTAGGCTTTAGTTTGGTTGTACTTATTGTTTTTTTAATCTGGCTGAATTCACGTGCGGGCATTTTGGCTTTCTTCGTTGCAGCGTTGTTTTTTATTGGTTTTAGATGGAAAGGAAGGACAAGAGTATTAGGTTATGT
>JBATLM010000083.1:0-15181 GCA_049289315.1 Cyclobacteriaceae bacterium | reverse complement strand
GAGGTACCTTGTTCTGTTAGGAGGGATGACAAATATTTTTTCCGACATCTCCCTGGTAATCTCAAAGCTGGAGTTGAGGTCTACTCCCGTTTTTGTGGCTATTGTATTAATTAGGTGTTTATAGAGTTGGTTCGTTCCAGGATCGTTGAACTGTGATGCAATCGTGCCAAATACAGGCATGTCCTCCGGCTTTTTATCCCAAAGGTTGTGGTTGCGCTGATACTGTTTTTTTACATCACGCAGCGCATCAAGGGCTCCGCGCTTATCAAATTTGTTCAATGCAATGACATCGGCAAAGTCAAGCATATCAATTTTTTCCAACTGAGTGGCAGCACCATACTCTGGCGTCATCACATACAGTGAAGCATCACTATGATCCATGATCTCTGTATCACTTTGACCTATACCCGATGTTTCCAGAATAATTAGATCATAGCTAGCAGCTTTGAGGATAGCTATCGCTTCTTTAACATAAGCGGACAGTGCCAGATTAGATTGACGTGTAGCCAATGAGCGCATGTAAACCTTCGGATGATTAATGGCATTCATGCGAATACGGTCGCCAAGCAAGGCACCTCCTGTTTTGCGTTTAGAAGGATCAACAGATATAATACCAATTGTTTTGTCTGGCTGATCTTTGAAATCAATTAAGAATCTGCGAACAATCTCATCTACCATTGATGACTTTCCTGATCCACCAGTTCCGGTAATTCCCAATACCGGAGTGGTTGCTTTTTCAGCTTTTTTGTGAATGGTATCAAAAACCGATTGGTGCTTTTCAAAATAATTTTCAGCAGCTGAAATTAGTCGGGCAATAGCTACCGGATTTTTATTTATCAATTGGTCAGACTCATCAGTAAGGGTTTCGCCTAATGGGTAGTCGCATTGCATGACCAAATCATTGATCATTCCTTGCAGCCCCATGGCCCTTCCATCATCAGGAGAATAAATTTTTGTTATTCCATACTCCATCAATTCTTTGATCTCTTCAGGAAGAATTACCCCACCTCCGCCAGCAAATATTTTGATATGAGAAGCACCTTTTTCCTTGAGTAAATCATACATGTATTTGAAATACTCGTTGTGCCCACCCTGGTAACTTGTCATAGCGATGCCTTGGGCATCTTCTTGAATGGCAGTGTTCACCACTTCTTCTACACTGCGGTCGTGACCCAAATGAATAACTTCACATCCCGTGGCCTGGATAATCCTGCGCATGATATTGATGGCTGCATCATGCCCGTCAAAAAGGCTTGCGGCTGTTACGATGCGCACCTTGTTTTTTGGTTTGTAAGGAGCAGGTGCCTTATGTCCTGATAGGTTCTGAGTTTCCTTTTCTTTCTTCGCTTTAGTAGCAGTTTCCATCTTATTCCATCACTATTTTGGATTGTAAAAATACGGAGAACGAGGCTATATCCCTAACAGGTGATAGGCTGTGCTGTCGGGCAAAAACGGATCAAATTATGTTGTTTTAAGGCTTTTTAGCCAAAGAAAATTATTGATTATAATGGCAGTGACGATTACTGTTACTCGTTTAAGATCAGTTCATTCTCTTCTACATACTGATGCCAATCCTTCAGTAGTTCTTTCACTTTCTCTGGATGGTCTTTTGATAAATCTGTGGTTTCTCCCAAATCCTCTGTGAGGTTAAAAAGCATCATATTATTTTCATCAAAGGGAGGTTCGATGTTGACCAACTTCCAATTTTCTTTTCGGATAAACATTCTTCCTCGATGTTCTAAAGCTGTCACATAATCAGGTTCATGAATTTCACTATCTCCTTGCAACAATGGTAAGATAGATTTTCCAAGCAGAGGTTTTGTTTTTGCAGTTCCTGTTTTTCCGGGGTAGGTCGCACCAGCTAGTTCATAAAAAGTAGGAGCCAAATCCATCACCGTGAAGTAAGCGTTACTTACTTTTCCAGGGTCAGCAATACTTTTTGAGCTGATAATTATTGGTGAAGCTATACCACCTTCTGTAGTGTACCCTTTGAACCTGTTAAACGGAGCAGCGCCTGCATGTGCCCACTGTGGGCCGTAGGATACGAAAGAGTTTATCCTACCCATGCTGTCGTAAGCATTGTTATAGTGTTTACGAATAAAGTCCATGGACCATTCTTCATTATAAAAGTCATTTCCTGCAGCACCATTGTCGGACATGAAAATGATGATGGTATTGTCGTATAAGTTTTCCACTTTTAGAAACTGAATAAGTCTTCCTACATGGTAGTCCAGGTTATCAACCATAGCAGCATAAAGCTCCATTTTACGTGCTTCTATTTTTTGTTCTTCATCAGAAAGATCTTTCCATGGTGTTATGGATGTAAGCCTTGGTGGTAATTCTGCTTTCTGAGGAATGAGCCCCTGTTCTTTTAACGACTCAAACCGCAGCATGCGTAAAGAGTCATAGCCTATGTCAAAATCTCCTTCATAGCGATCAAGGTAGTTATCTGGCACTTGCAATGGCCAATGAGGTGAAGTGTAAGCAGCAAACGCAAAGAAAGGTTTTAGTGTTTCATTCTGTGTATCACTTTTAATGAACTCAATTAGCTTGTTGGTATAAACTTCACTAGAATATTGACCTTCTGGGTAGTCAATTAACTTCCCATTCTCTCTAAAAAAGGCAAGCGTGTCGTCAGGTTCAATTCCTATATTGTTAAAATGGTTGCTGCCCCCTTGGAGTAAGCAAAAAGATTTTTCAAATCCCTTGCTTGCCGGACTGTCAATACCCTCATTACCTAAATGCCATTTTCCCGCTATATACGTGTGATAGCCGGATTGTTGGAGCAGGAGTGGCATAGGAATGATTCTCTCCGACAAATGACCTTCATATCCTGGCTTTCCAATCATTGGAGATTGTGTCAATAAGATGTCTTGATATCCCATTCCGGCTACATGATTATTGGTTCCGGAAAGCATCATGGCACGGGTTACCGCACATGTAGGACCAGTGTGGAATCGGCTGAAACGCAAACCATGATTGGCCAAATAATCAATATTTGGTGTTCGAATGTTACCACCATAGCTACCGAGATCGGAGTAGCCCAGGTCGTCTGCTACGATGAGTAGAATATTGGGTCGCGTATCCAAATGTTTCTTTGGACTGCAAGAAATAATAGCGCTGAAACTAATTAGAAAGAGAATGAGACGTGCCACTCGCATAGTTTTGGTCATATTACCGCGTTTAATTTACTATTTTAGAACAGTAAATGCTACCCTTATGACAACTCGCAGAAGCCTACTAAAATCTCTTGGTCTAAGTACCCTCGCACTTTCTACATTATCAGCGTACAGCTGTACTGGTGACAGTCAAACGGAAGAAGTGAATTCAATGCCCAATAATGATGATCCTGATTATTGGCAAAAAATAAGAAAGCAGTTTATGCTGTCTGATGACAAAGTATTTTTCAATACGGGTACAGTAGGTGTAATGCCACGGGTAGTAGTAGAAGCGGTGACTAAGCATCTCAATTATATGGCAGCAGATGTAGCGGACTGGCCATATAAGGACGATAGCAAGGAAAGATTTATAAGTGGATATCAAGACCTGATGTACATCCGCACCAAGGTGGGAAAAATCATCAACTGTGACCCTAAGGGAATTGCACTTACAGATAATGTCACAAATGCAATGAGCTATATTGCTAATGGACTTAATTTAAATGAGGGCGATGAGGTGATCACCAGTAATCAGGAACACCCTGGTGGCAGATGTTCATGGGAAGTAAGAGAAAAAAGAGATGGGGTAGTGTTAAAGCAAATAGAAATACCCAAACCGATACAGTCACCAGAGGAAGTGCTGGATATTGTTGTTAAGAGCTTTACATCCAAAACTAAGGTGTTGATGCTTTCGCATATCATTTCCGGAAGTGGAGCTGTGCTCCCTGGTAAGGAAATATGTGCAGCAGCCAGAGAGAGAGGGATATTTACAATTCTGGATGGAGCCCAAACTGTTGGTAATATCAGTGTGGATATTCAGGATCTTGGTTGCGATGCTTATGTTGGATGTTTTCATAAATGGATTGGGGCACCTACGGGCACTGGTTTTATGTATGTCGATCCGAACAAAATAAAAGAAGTGTGGACTACCGTTGCCAGTGCGCAGTGGGATAATCACGAAGACGATGGGTATAGATTTACTCAAAGAGGTACCGGTAATTTTTCAATTCTGTATGGGCTTGATGCTGCGTTGGACTTTTATTTTCAGGTAGGCCATGACCGCTGGACGGATCGTGTGAAGTTTTTGGGCGACCGATTGAGAAATGGATTAGCTGAGAATAGTAAGGTTAAATTTTTTAATCCTGTGGATCCATCGATGTGTGCAGGTTTGTCGGTTTACAATATTGAGGGTTTCACTGGAGAGAAATTACAAGATGCCTATTGGGAAAAAGGTCGAATGCGCCCTCGCAACGTAGGGGAAGTATTTGGCGTAAGACACAGTACACATATTTTCAATAGCACTGAAGAAATCGATAAAGCTATTGCTATTGTAAATGAACTTTCAGCCTAAGCCTCAACTCTTAAAATATTAGTCATGAAAATAATTGTAAGTGCTCTTATTGTTTTTGTATTATCCACCTCGTTGTTTGCTCAGAAGTTGAGTAAAGCAGAAAAAAAAGTGATTGCAATTGTAGATCAGCAGAGCAATGATGCCATTGCGTTTCTTGAAAAAATTGTAAACATTAATAGTGGCACAAATAACCTGGAGGGAGTACGCGAAGTGGGCATGGTGTTCAAGGAGGAATTGGACGCGATGGGGTTTGAATCCAAATGGATTGACATGCCTAAAGAAATGAAACGTGCAGGGCATCTCATGTCAGAGTTGAAAGGTGTAAAAGGGAAAAAATTATTGTTGCTTGGTCACATTGATACTGTATTTGAGCCTCAAGGCGAGGGAACTGGTTTCGTTCGAAAGGATACACTGGCTTATGGGCCTGGAACCAGCGACATGAAGGGTGGAGATATGGTTATGCTATTTGCGCTGAAGGCTTTGCATGAAGCCAAACTATTAGATAATTCACAGATAATTGTTTTGTATACGGGCGATGAAGAAGCTGCTGGTAAACCAATAAGTATTAGCAGGGGAGATATGTTTGCAGCTGCAGACCGGAGTGATATTGCCTTGTCCTTCGAGGGGTCGACTGGTTTTGATTTCGCCACTGTGGCAAGGCGAGGTTCCAGCAGCTGGCGGCTTACTGTCACGGGTAAGCAAGCACATTCGTCTCGAATATTTACGGAACCAGTGGGAGCAGGGGCCATTTATGAATCTGCACGGATACTTCATCGATTTTATAATGAACTGAGGGACCCTAGTCTAACCTACAGCCCTGGGATGATTGCCGGAGGAACTACAGTCACAAAAAATGAAAACGGGTATGAAGCCACCGCCTCTGGCAAGCAAAACATTGTTCCGAATACTGTGATCGTAAACGGTGACCTGCGCTTCCTTAGTGAGGAGCAAAAGGAAATGACCCGTGAAAAGATGAGAGTGATAGTTAATGACAATCTGCCAGGCACAAGTGCTGAAATAGAATTTATTGATAGTTATCCATCGATGTCTCCAAAGCAGGGCAATATGGATGTGTTAAAAGTGTATGATCAAGTGAGCAAAGATTTGGGAATGGGTGAGGTAAAGCCGTATGATCCGGGCAAACGTGGGGGTGGGGATATAGCTTTTATAGCTGATCGCATTCCTGCGCTAGACGGATTGGGTGCAATGGGTGGCGGGGCTCATGCTCCAGAAGAATTCGTTAATCTCAATACACTGGACGAACAAATTAAGAGAGCCGCTTTATTGATATACAGATTGACTCAGGAAGAGATCAAGAAGAGATAATAATTGCAGAGAAACTATCACTTGAAGTGATACAGCAAAATTATTGTTGCGCTAAAAGCGGGCTTGGCGTTGCCTTTAATTTCCATCACTGCATTTAGTTCAGCTTTTGCTATACCCCTTAGGTTGGCGATAGAGTTTAGTTTTACGCGCAAACAAACTTCAGAGTCTACAACAACTGGTTGGTTAAATTTCAAGCCATCTATTCCATAGTTGACCAGCATCTTGATGTTGTTGACTTCCACAATTTGTCCCCACAGGTATGGAACCAATGACAACGTCAGGTAGCCATGTGCAATTGTTTTTTGAAATGGACTATCCGTGGCAGCTCTTGCTTCATCGGTGTGAATCCACTGATGATCCAATGTGGCATCTGCAAACTTGTTGATTTGGTCTTGCGTGATTTTTAGATAATCGGATGCTCCAATTTCCTTTCCTGTATAGTCAGCAAAATCTTCGAAGCTGTTGATTGTCACTTTGGCCATGCGGATATTTTTTATTGAGGGCTTAAGTTAATGAGATTAATGATATAGGCCAATTTCGACCCTTTTTTGGTTTTTTGATCAGTTTTCATCAGGCTGTATGCTTATCGATTATTATTATCTTTGCCTCTGAATTTAGCGATCAAAAGAATATAAGAATGCGATTAGCTCAATTGGCTCGAAAAATTGGGGTAAAACCGAGTGAAATAGCCACTTTTTTAGCAAGCAAGAATTTACCAATCGAAGACTCATCCAATGCCAAGGTATCGGAGGATCAGATGGAAAAGGTCCTTGTTCATTATGCCCCAGACTTAATGGTTCCCGTTGTAGAAGTTGAATCTCAGGAATTGTTTGAGGAAAAAACTGAATCAGTTTCGGATGTGAATAGTATTGAAACCCCTCAGGAGGAGCAAGTAGCTAGCGATCTTGATGAGGTTGTAACTGTTAATGAGGATACCTCAGAGGCAGAAGTGATTAAGCCAGTTTTAGTAGAGTTGCCTGGGCTAAAGGTGGTAGGAAAGATTGATCTGCCTGAGCCAAAGAAGAAGGAAGTTGAAAACGCAAAGGAGGAGGGAACGGAAGGGGAATTGGATGACAAAGTGAATAACGAAAGGTCGAGAAAGAGAAGGAATGTGAATCGTGAAAATGAGCGAAGACCAAGAAGGAATGTTGTCGCTTTGCAGCGGGAACGTGAAGCACGAGAGGCTCTGCGGAGAAAACAACAGGAAAAAGAAATTGATAAGGAACAACGAACTAAGCGTTATCTTAACAAGGTAAAGCAAAACACTCCAACTCCTCAGCGCCTTAAAAGAAATAAGCATGAAGACGAGTATGAGGTGTACACCGAAGTACCTGAAAAGCCCAAAAATTTCATTGGAAAAATACTAAATTGGTTTGTTTCTGAATAGGACTGTTGTTCATCTTTGAACACCGCACTGTGCAGTATTGAAGAGTGGAATCTAACTCAATTCCTATTTTAGCCTAAATACCCAGTTCTGTAAGTTGGCAATAACTTTGCAATACACATTCTGAACCTAATTATAGAATTGATGCGCACTCTAATTGCAATTGTACTTTGGTTTCTTCTTTTGACAGTGAGTTGGCCTTTGGCTTTATTGGCTATATTTCTTTTTCCCCTCCTGTGGCTACTCTTGTTGCCTTTTAGAATTATTGGATTTACATTTTCAGCTATATTCGAAGCTATTGGTGCGATAATCATGTTTCCATTTAGGATTTTGAGACGCATCTAAGAGAGATGGAGTTATCTTTCAGCCTAAGCCCTTCTTAGAAAACTTTGGTATTCATCTAGTAATTTGTCGCTTCCATTGGGGCAAATCATGCTTTAGGGTCAAAACGAGAATGCAAGATTGGGCTTGTCTTGCCTGACGAAAACTGAAAAAAGGATTTGAATTAAAGAGTTAGTCAAAAAATACTTTAATTTGATCCAAAAGCTCCTTCCCAAATGTATTTTAAGCTTACCATTCTGGCCATACTAGCATGCTTGCAAATGGCTATGGGACAAGGGGATGATAAATACATAACCAATTATAGTCCGGAGATCAATCGGTCTGGTGAAGCCATCTACGCGATGGCAATCGATGGAGAAGGTTTACTCTATTTTGCAACGGCAAATGGGGTGCTTGTTTATGACGGAGAAAAATGGCAGATGTTTTCTTCGGAGGAGTTAATTGAGGTACGCAGTATGACATATGACGCTCGAACTGACCGTGTCTATGTGGGTGGTTTAACCACATTTGGTTATCTCGAAAAGAATGCCACTTCTAGGTATAAGTATGTTTCTCTTTCTGATAGTTTAAAATTAGAACATCCGATTAAAACAGTATGGCAGATTTTACTGGATGAGGATAAGGTGATGTTTCAATCCGCTGATGGCTTCTTTTTGTTCTCCGGAGAGTCCATCAACTTGATGAAAATGAAGAATGCCTTTATCTACAAGGTTGAGGATCGAGTTTATGTGTCTCAGACTGGCGGTGCCATATTTGAGCTGCGACAAGACTCGCTACATTCCATCTGGAATAAACCCATTCCCAAGGAGGAAGTGGTATTCAATGCAATGAAATGGAAAGAAAATGAGGATATATTTTTTTTTATCGGAATGGGAATTTTGAGCCGCGATTTAAAGACTAATCAAATTTCTCCTTTTGAGCATCCTTGGTCTGAATTGGTAAAAAAATATAAATACTACTATGGTACGATGGTGTCTGATAGTTTGTTTGCGATGGCTACCTGGGCAGATGGGATTGTATTGACGGATTTAAATGGAAGAATTGTTGATGTTTGGAATGAAGATGATGGACTAAACTCTAATGGCACTTATCATTTGCTAGTTGATGGCTTTGGGAAGTTATGGCTGGCAACAGAATATGGTATATCTACAATTGATTTAGGAGTGATAATGCCCAATGAGATATCTCAATCAATCCCAAAAAGCAAGATCGTTTCTATGTTGACGAACAACAATCTTATTACCTATACAACTAGTCCACAGGATACCTTTCACCTTGATCGAAGGCCTGATTTTTTTAGATTAGAATTCACAACACCCAGTCTTTCTTACTTTGCAGATAGTACCTACCAGTACATGTTAGAAGGTTATGATTCCGCCTGGATCACAATTCAGGGAAAGAACTTTGCAGCCTACGAACGGGTACCAAATGGTGAATATACTTTTAAAGTAAAAAGTGTATGGGCTGATGGTGGTTCAGGAGAAGGTACTTTGGTGGTGCTCATTCATGAACCCTGGTATGCTATGCTATTAGGAACATCCGGATATATTCTGATAGCGTTATTGGGAGTGATTATTATTGCTCTGCTTATAATGAATAATTATAGAAACAGACAGAAACTTTTAGTCAAGTTAGTCCATGAAAAGACAAAGGAGATTGAAAGGCATAAACAGGAGTTGATCGTTACCAATAACCACCTAATGGAAACCAATGAAGAATTGGATACATTTCTTTATCGATCATCGCATGACCTCGTGTCTCCTGTAAAGTCAATAAAAGGATTAATAAATTTATTAAAGCTATCTGAGGGCAATCAAACGGAATATATACCTATGCTAGAGGAGCGCATTGGTAAACTTGAGAATGTGCTTTTAGAGATTAACGGTTATGTTAAAAGTAGCAAGAGTCATTCTGTATTGGAATCTTTTAATCTCAAGCAATTGGTAGATGGAGCTTGGTCTGAATTGGAGTTCATGGAAGGAGCCTCCCAAATAAAGTTTAGTAGTGAAATTGACAGCAGTGTGGCATTTACGTCTGACCGTGAAGGGTGGAGAACGATTATATCCAACCTATTATCCAACGCAATTAAGTACCATGATTTGAAAAAGGAAAAGCCATTTATAAAAGTGGGCACATCATATGTTAATGGTGTGATTGAGCTGGAGGTAGAAGATAATGGGCAGGGAGTCCCAGATGAGTTGCAAGGGCGGTTGTTCGAAATGTTTTATCGTGCTCATGAAATTTCAACTGGTTCTGGTCTCGGACTTTTTCTTGTAAAAAAAATGGTGAACAAATTAAATGGCCATATTGAAATTGATTCTAAATATAAGCTGGGAACTAAAGTAAAGATCACCGTTCCGTCATCCAAACAGGTATAACCAGTTATAATCGGATAGATTCACCTGTTCATACAGTTTCCTTAAACCTATAGTTTTTGTAATTAAATGCCCTGTTTATAATTCCAAAGCCAAATGGGATCAATCCATTGGGCTACATCAATACTGTAAGAATGGCGGCAGTTACTAATAGCATTACCAAATGATATCCTGTATTGATCCAAAAAAGCTTCCATGATTTTTTCTCCCACGTGACAGTGCCAATATCTACAGGAAGGTAGAAACCAAGCCATGTGAAAATAGCTGAATTCATAATGGTGCCAATTTTTGGCATTTGATCCATACCTGGTACAAAGGACCACGCAGCCATGTTATGTGCAAATACGTAGGCAAAAAAGAAATTACCCACGATCATAATTATCATCCCTTTCGCCATTTCTCCTCCGGCTGGTTTTACCGATGGATCAAATCCCATTTCTTTAGCCCACACTTTGCCAAACAATGGGGTGTACCACAAAAAGCCCAGAATAAAATTGACTACTACAGCTACTAGTATAGCCATCCAGTTGATAGTGATTTCTTCCATAATTTTGAGGGTTATTGAGAGTTGGTTGAACTAAAGTTCTCTTATTTTCACCATATATCCATCACCCTCATTGGGTGTTTTGAATAAATCAACTATTGAAGGCTAATTGAGTCTCTTCTTAAGCAAGGTTTGTGACACTGCCTATTACAATTTGATTGTATTGATAAGTTAATTCCCAAAATACCCCACTCCCCTCGACATCAATCCTGCAAACAATGGAATTGAAAAGAGTAGTAGCAATTCAAATCTTAACATTAGGAGAATAGATTTGGGCACAACTACCTTTTCACTGGGATTCCCTTTTCTGTTCTTTACAAAAAAGATAGTGGGGTAAATAGATAGTAATCCAATAGCACCGAAGCAGGTTAGCTTTAAATGAAAGATCCAGTTTTTACTGTAAAATTCAGTTGGCTTACCAAAGCCAGCAAGCCATAAAGTAAGCCCGACTGTAAGGAGAACGAGTGCAGATAGGCCATATATTGCATCTATTTTTGCAATCCGACTTAGTTCATTTCTGGACATTTCAGGCTTTAGGAGCAGGTGCTCTGAAACCAATGTGCCAACAATTCCAAAAATTGAAATGAAGTGAATATATCGGAGAAAAAGTTCCATTGTCATAAGCTTTTAATAGATGTTATAAGCATAAGCGATTAAAGTAAGTTGAAATCTTTTTTTGAAGCAATCAATTAATGTGAAATTAAACCAGCGCGGATTGCTACCCTTTACCTGCTATTAATTGCAGACCATCGGGCAGCCGTATCAATTCAATTTTAATTAAATCATCTTGGGGGAGAATTAAGAAAGTATATAAACTTTCTTTTTAAAGTATTCTAAAGTAACCAGAATGAATCCCCCAAGCTTAGTGAATTGTGTTATCTCTTAGGTTCAAAGTAACTCATGTTTTAGTTTGAGGAGTTATAATAAACTACATTAGATAACGTTGTTAAGGAACGCATAAGGATTCAAAAAAAACATCATTAAATCATAATCGCCATGACATTAAAAATAAGAGCCACCCTAATTATAAAACTGATAGCACTTGGTGTAATTATTATGTCTGCCGTTTGGTGGCTCACATAAATTTTGACTTTTGCTATTCACAACTTTTTGGCCTGCTGACTAAAAGTTAATAACCTGTTTTAATCCCTTTTTCAGTAGCGGGTACTCCTTCTTTCATCCAAAGCGGTTCTTCTGCCCCTTTTAAATAAAAGTCAAAGAATTGCTTCATCCGAATTTGAAAATCCATTCTATTTTCACGCTTCACAGGCCAGTGGGGCTCCCCGTTGTAATTGAGCATCCAAACTGGTTTATTAAGTCTTCGCATGGCCATATACATCTCAATCCCTTGGTACCAAGGAACAGCTCCATCAGCGTCATTGTGAAGCAGCAGCATTGGAGTTTCTATTTTGTCAGCAAAAAATAATGGTGAATTTTCTATATAAAGCAATGGCTTTTCCCACAGCGTTCCACCGATACGACTCTGGGTGCGTTCGTATTGAAACATTCTGCTCATTCCGCTTCCCCATCTGATGCCACCGTATGCACTGGTCATATTGGATACGATTGCACCGGCTTCGGCAGCTTTAAAAAAGTTGGTGCGAGTAACGAGATAGGCAGCTTGGTATCCACCCCAGCTATGGCCTTGAATACCGATGTTCTTTTCGTCTACAAAACCTTTTTCTATAAGGCTGGTCACCCCAGGCATGATACTATTGTAAGCACTTTCTCCTGGGAACCCTATTTTGTAAACGATGTCAGGAACAAAAACCAGATAACCATCACTCACATATGTTGTTCTATTGATCGTTGATCGAAGTGGGGTAGGTGCGGTGTAGTCATGAAGGTTGTTACTGTTTCTTTCATAGAAATAAACAATCATTGGGTATTTTTTATTGGGATCAAAACCTTCCGGCTTGTAGAGCAAACCTTCTAATGGAACGTTATCCAATGAGTACCATTTTACCAATGACACATCACCCCAAAAATAATTTTTCATTTGAGGATTAGCCTCACTGAGTTTTTTGATGTTGGTGAACTTACTATCAGTGGTAGTCCAGAGATCTGGAAATTCTCTGAAGCTTTGTCGGGTGAAAAGTAATTGATCAGCAAGTTTGGCTTTCTTCACGTCTCCAAAACTAAAATTATCCATTATTCGCTTCGTCAGCTTACCATTTTTAAGCGAAAGCGTATAATATCCTGATGCTTTAGTTTTTTCATCAAAAGCGGAAAGGAGAAGTTCTTTACTTGGATCAATATTTCTTTCTTCTTCGTCAGATTTCACATAACGAAAGACGATCTTTTGTGTCCTGCCAATTTTGGTGAGGTTAACAGGCGTTTTATTGGTTTGTGGGTCAAAAGCCCACAAGTCGTAGCGATCGTAGGCAATGAACAATTCATCATCTGTTGTCCATCCCGCTTTTCCATATTGGCCCGGATAATCGGGATGATCATCTAACTCGTCTGCAAATTTCACATTCAAATTCGATGTTAAATTTGCTGTTTTTTCAGTTTTAATGGAGTAGGCAAACCATGCTGTGTCGGGTTCACTAAACCAGTAGACGTAATTTGCTTTTGGAGATAGATCAGTAAACCCTCTTATTGCATTGGCAATTTTCTTTTTGGACCCATTCTGTAAATTAAATAGGTGTAAATCCTGCGGTACGTTTCCTTCCCAAGTAATAGCTTTGAGATAGGGTACATTACTTTTTCCAAAAAGAATATTCGAATTCCCTTCATCACCTAGTTGCACATTAGGAATGGACTCATCACCCAGCTGAGTCATTTTTTTATTGCTTAGATGGATTGTAGCCAGATAATTTTTTTTCTTATCACTATCCAATCTTATATTTTGCATAGGATAGATGTACTCATCTTCACTGTGCCAGATTTCAACGTTCACAATTTCTTCAGGAAGCAATGTAGTGTCCTGAACTACTGGTAGTGGGGCAGTGCCAACAAAAAGTTTATCTCCATTTTTTGAAAAGAGAGGTGTGTAGTGCTCACTTAAAATCCAGTCTTTAGGAAAATTAGAGCCAGTTTCAAGATCTAGTGATTGGGCCAAGCCATCTCCTTTTTTCCAATGATAAAGTTTGAAATGACGAACCAGGGCTTTGGTAGTATCACTGTCTATAAGAAAGGCACTTTGATCACCGCCTTCACTTATTGAAAGTCCTTTGTACTTGAATTTGGAGTGTCCTTTAAATAGAGTGTTGAGTTTCTCGCTTTGTAAGTCATACCAATATACACCGGCTTCGAGCGTAGGTGAGTTTCCTGTTGTTGCGAAAACCAATCCCTGACCATACTTCGCAAATTGATAGTCAGTTACGTAGTCAAAGCTAATTTCATTACTTGTTGATAATTTTCTAAGAGTAAGCGTAAAGCCGTTATCATCATTATTCTTTCTTGCTTTTTTGGTCTTGTTATCAGCTTCAGGTTTGCTGTCGATCTTTTCTTCCTTTTTTGCATCTATTTGGTAGGCTACCCATTCTCCTGCTTTTTCAGGCACTTTATAGGATTTAATATTAGGGATCTTTTCTACTTTCATTGTTAAAAAGGAATAGATGCCAAGTGAATCCTTGGGAAGCTCGTCTTTCTTCTTCTTTTGCCTACGAAGCTCCTTGACTACATTTTGTTGAGGTTTTATTTTAAAGACGGCATACTTGCTGTCATAGGTAAGTGAAATGTCCGCAGCCATGTGAACCGAATCTTGGGCATTAGTTTTAAGATGATAAAGAACTATTTTTCCGTCTCCATTCTGAGGGTTAACAGTAAAGGCAGCATACTTGCCATCTGGAGTCAATTCCTCGTAGGTGATTTCCTTCCAACTGTCATAAACGGTATGGTCTAATGCTTTTTTTTGCAGACCTGGCGTTTTCTGAGCGATTGTGACTGTACTTAAAAGAAGGGAAGTGATAAGAAAAATGTACCTCATAGGATATTAATGATTGTGAAAAAGTGAAGATACCATGTGGCTGGTTAGAATCAATATAAAATCTTGATAAAAGGCATACCAATTCTTGATTAGCCTTGCTACCTGAAATGGAATAAATCCTATCTTTCAGCCATGGATACTAAAACCAAACAGAGAATATTAAACATTGCCAGCCTGATTTGTGGTATATGGTTTCTGGTCACCAGCTGGTTTTGGGCATGGCTAATCAATGTAATATTCTCATTCCCTATTGGGCTGCTTGGAGTGATCTTTTTGTATTTTGGAAGGAAGTATGATGACAATAATAGATTGAATAAGATATCAATCATTATACACGGCCTAGGTTTGGCTTCTGCTATTATCTCATTCGCTTTGTTTTATATTTTCAATTGAAATTGAATATTTTCACAAGCACTTACACTGATCAAAGTGACTTTTCGTTAAGCTTGAATTAGATTGTTAAAATATGAATCCATGAAAATGAATGTAATAATACTGTTGGTGCTTTCAATGCTTGCCTGTGAAAGCAATAGGAGTGGCTATAGCCCGGAGGCTTCTCATACAAAGATGGGGTTGATGGAGGTGGCGGATGAAGAAATGGATGACGGAGAAACTTTAGTTACCGATCAAAATACTTCTACAAGTATAGAAGCGGAACCTAAACTCATAAAAGAAGGATCCATGAGTTTTCAGTGCGAAGATGTGGTAAAGACAAAAGCTGAAGTGGAGAAAATTAGCAAGCAGTTGGGGGCGTATTCGGCTAGTGA
>JBATLM010000082.1:0-20619 GCA_049289315.1 Cyclobacteriaceae bacterium | reverse complement strand
CTGTTAATGCGATCTCTCACTGCTATCAAAGGAAGTAAGGTCCCAAAACTATCGCGAATTGTAGTTACTCCGTACTTCAATTGAAGTTGAGCAAACTCTGTAACCAACGCCTCACTCTGAGCTTCATATTTTATAATCGTTTCAGGTCGATTCATTCCACCATAGATAGAAGCGTGCACATTGGAATCCACAAAACCAGGAGTCAGAAACTTACCCTTCCCATCAATCACCTTCGTGTTTTTGGGGATTTTAACTGAAGAGGTCTTTCCTATCGCTTCTATCCTACCATCTCTTATCAGTACTGTCTGATCAGAAGCAGGGTCACCTCCATTACCATCAATTATTGTAACATTTGTAATCGCCAGAACAGTCTGGTTTTGCGAATAACTTATGCTGCAAACTGAAAGTGTAAAACAAATACTAATAAGGCCTATCTTTGAAAGCAAGTGTAGCATGTGTGCAAGTTTGTTTGTCTTAAAGGTACACTTTGATTTATAAAAATGAATTGGATATTACTCGTTGTCGCAGGTTTATTTGAAGTTGGTTTTGCATCCTGCTTAGGAAAAGCGAAAGAAAGCACTGGCTCAGTTGCATTGTACTGGTATGCTGGCTTTATGATTTGTCTGGCTATAAGCATGTATTTATTGGTGAGGGCAACTCAAGAATTACCAATCGGAACAGCCTATGCAGTATGGACGGGAATAGGCGCTGTCGGAACAGTTTTAGTGGGGATAATTGTATTCAAAGAGCCCGCAGAATTCTGGAGATTATTTTTCATCACAACACTAATCACCTCTCCAGTTTCGTGCAAATCAGCCCCGAAACACCGTCTAACAAGTGATAAATGAGCATTAGTGGGGTTTAGTGTTTTTCCTCCATAAACTCCCATTTAACCGCACATCCATTTATTACGCAAACTCCTCTATAGAACTATTTCATACCTTAAATTTTAACACCAAATTGGTCGTGTATTATAAATAATTATTATCTCATGAAGAAGTTCAAATTTATGCTAACCCTCATTCTGCTGGTCACAGGATGGGGAGCTTGGGCACAGGAGACATTCCCTCGAAATGATGTAAAAGACAATCGAGCGGGCCAATATGCCTTTACCAACGCCACTATTGTAGTTGACCCTCAAACTACTTTACAAAACGCCACATTATTAATCAAAGGCAACAAAGTAGAACAAGTAGGCGCCAACCTTGCCGTACCAAAAGGTTATGCCACAATTGATTTAAAGGGGAAATACATTTACCCTTCACTTATTGATATGTTTACCGACTACGGTTTGCCTGATGTAGAAAGGCCAAGCGGTAATCGGTTTAGTGGCCCTGAGCAGGCACAATCTAAAACAAAAGGTGCCTATAATGCCAATCAAGCCGTACGCTCACACTACAATGCTGCTGACGAATTTTCCATCAATACTAAAATAGCTGAAGAGTTAAGAAAATCAGGATTTGGATCGGTACTTACTACCAAATTTGACGGACTTGCCCGTGGCACAAGCGCTTTTGTTACCCTTAGTGAAAAAAATGACAATACTGCCTTGGTAAGACAAAAGGCAGCTGCACAATATTCATTTTCAAAAGGGTCATCCACACAAACCTACCCGGTATCCTTGATGGGTTTTATTGCTGTGTTGCGCCAAACTCAAATGGATGCAGACTGGTTTGCCAGTCAAAACCCAAGACCATTTGCAGACAATTCATTGGAAGCATGGACTCAAAATCAAAGATTGCCACAGGTATTTGATGCCAACAGTTGGGTAAACATTTTACGTGCAGATAAACTGGGCGATGAATTCGGTGTTCAGTATATTATCAAAGGAAGTGGAGACGAGTACCAACGAATCAATGAAGTAAAAGCTGCTAATGCATCTCTCATTGTTCCAGTCAATTTTCCAGATGCCTACGATGTGGAAGATCCATTTGATGCTCAGAAAGTATCATTGGAAGAAATGAAGCATTGGGAATTAGCTCCAGCCAACCTTGCCACTTTAGAAAAGAATGGAATCAACTTCTCCATCACCGCTTCGGGACTGAAGAAAACAAGCGACTTTTTACCCAATATAAGAAAGGCAATTGCAAATGGGCTCTCAGAGGCCACTGCCCTGAAGGCGTTGACAACCACACCGGCTCAGCTGTTGAAAATTGATGATCAGGTGGGCAGTCTGAAAAAAGGTCTACTGGCCAACTTCATCATCACTTCAGGGAAATTGTTTGACGACAAAACTGTCATCTATCAAAACTGGATTCAAGGTGAACATTATGCTGTGAAGCCTTTAAATGTAAAAGACTTTAGCGGCAACTATAACTTATCCATCAATGGACAAACCTATAACCTGGAAGTAACAGGAGAAGCCGGAAGCCATAAAGCCAAAATAAAAACGGGTGACACCTCATCGGATGCCAATGCCACCTTCGATAATGACCTGATCACCCTCACCTTCAAACCAGAGAAAGACAGCAAAGGAAGTATCCGTCTTTCCGGGTGGAGTGAAGGCAACGGATGGAAAGGAAAAGGACAATTGATTGATGGCACATGGGTATCGTGGTCAGGCAATCGCACAGGTGACGCTGCTGCATCGGCCGCTAACGCAACAGGTGATACTACAAAAGAAGAATTGGGCAAAGTCATTTTCCCATTCAATGGACATGGCTACCCTAGCCTTCCCGTTACTGAGACTATCTTGATTAAAAATGCAACCGTGTGGACCAACGAAAGCGATGGCATCCTTCAAAATACAGACGTATTGCTGAAAGACGGTAAGATTTCAAAGATTGGAAAGAACTTGTCAGATGGCAGCGCTACAGTAGTAGACGGTACAGGTAAGCATCTTACTGCTGGAATCATTGACGAACACTCCCATATTGGTGCGGCCAGCATCAATGATGTAGCTACCAACTCGGGTATGGTTCGCATTGGTGATGTGCTCGACTCTGAAGCGATCAACGTTTATCGTGCATTGGCCGGTGGTGTTGTCGCTGTGCAGGTATTGCATGGAAGTGCCAACCCAGTTGGTGGGCAATCTGCCTTGATCAAATTAAGATGGGGTGAATCTGCTGAAAATCTAAAAATCAAGGGAGCGGATGGGTTTATCAAATTCGCACTTGGTGAAAACGTGAAGAGAGCGAGCAATTCGAGCTCTATCCGTTATCCACAAACCCGCATGGGTGTAGAGCAAGTATATGTTGATGCTTTCACCAACGCATTGGAGTACGAGAAAAAATGGAATGCTTACAATAACCTTTCTGCTAAGGCAAAACCAACCGCATTAAAACCAAGAAGGGATTTAGTGGATGAAACCATGCTTGAAATCGTGAGAAAGAAAAGGTTTATTTCTTGTCACTCGTATGTACAGTCAGAGATCAACATGCTAATGAAAGTAGCGGAGCAATTTGATTTCCGCATCAACACTTTTACCCACATTTTGGAAGGTTATAAAGTAGCCGATAAAATGGCCGAGCATGGTGTAGCTGCCTCTACATTTGCTGACTGGTGGAACTACAAGTGGGAAGTGCGTTATGCTATTCCGTACAATGCCGCCATCATGCATCGCGCTGGTGTACTCACTGCGATCAACTCTGATGATGCTGAAATGGGCCGTAGGCTCAATCAAGAAGCTGCCAAGTCTGTAAAGTATGCGGGCATGTCGGAAGAAGATGCTTTGAAAATGGTGACACTGAACCCAGCTAAGATGCTACACCTTGACGATCAGATGGGAAGTATCAAACCTGGAAAATCTGCTGATGTGGTATTGTGGAATGAACATCCTCTCTCTGTTTACGCCAAACCATTGAAAACCATTATTGATGGGAAGGTATACTTTGATGTGGAGAAAGATGAAGCCAACAACAAGGTATTAGATGCTGAACGCGCAAGATTGATTCAGAAAATGAAGGGTGCCAAAAAATCGGGTAACCCTACACAACGTGGAGAAGGAAGAATCCAACTTCAGTTTCATTGCGATGACATCATGGGTTTAGAAACAGAAGAATAAATTATTAACTAAGACATTATGAAAAAGTTAAATTATATACTCGCACTGGTTCTATTCACTGGCACCTTTGCCATAGCACAAAAGCCAGTACCTGCACCAGATCAAACGAAGCCTATCGCCCTTACAGGTGGTACTGCACATATTGGCAATGGACAGATCATAGAAAATGCACTCATTACTTTTGCTAAAGGGAAATTGACTAATGTGGTGGACGGAAGCGTTGCGCGCATTGACCTTTCAGGTTATGAGGTGATCAGCGCTGCTGGTAAGCATATATATCCAGGTTTTATTCTTCCCAACTCACAAGTGGGATTGGAAGAAGTAAGTGCCGTACGCGCTATGAGCGATTCTAATGAAGAGGGTGATATGAATCCCAATGTAAGATCTGTTATTTCTTACAATGCTGATTCTGAATTCCCTCCATCTTTCAGATTCAATGGCGTACTACTCGCAGAAACCACTCCGGTAGGTGGAACCATTTCAGGAACTTCTTCTCTTATGGAAATGGAAGGCTGGAACTGGGAAGATGCATTGCATTCGGAAGATATAGGTGTTCATATGAACTGGCCTCCTATCGAAAAACGTCAGTTTAGTTTTGCTACCTTTTCTTTTACAGAATCGCCAAATAAGGAATACGATAATCAGGTGACCAATCTCGAGCATTTCTTTATGGATGCTGTAGCTTATGGGAATCAGGCCAATAAAGTAGCTAATCTGAAAATGGCTGCTATGCAAGGCTTGTTTGATGGAACCAAAACACTTTTCATCCATACCAACAACCCAAAGGAAATCGTAAGCGCAGTTCGAACCGCACAACGCAATGGTGTAAAAAAGATAACTTTGATTGCAGGAGATGCTGCATTAATGGTGGCAGACTTTTTAAAGGAGAGTAAAATCCCTGTTATTCTACCAGCCACTCACAATCTTCCACCACGGGTAGATGATGATGTGGATTTACCCTTCAAGTTACCCCATTTGCTCACACAAGCTGGTATAGCAGTGTCATTGTCTGAAGATGGCTCATTGCATGGCTCTCGCAACCTTGCATTTTTTGCAGGTACTGCTGTTGCTTATGGAATGGATAAGGAAGAAGCGTTGAAGACAATCACTTCTAATACAGCTAAAGCTTTGGGTGTTGACAGCAGGGTGGGAACATTAGAAACCGGAAAGGATGCTACCCTATTTGTGTCAGAAGGTGATGCTTTGGATTACAGAACCAACGTATTACTGCATGCTTTTATAAGTGGAAAAAAAGTGACCTTGCCAGGCAATCAGGAGGAGCTTTACGAACGCTATTCAAAGAAATACGGACAGAAGTAAATTAGAATCAGAGTGTGAATAAATAAAAAGGAAGCTGCCTCAAAGTGACACGTTTTGTTGAGCGAAAGCGAAACATCCCTTATTTAAAATAAAAACTTAAGAGATTCTTCGCTTTCGCTCAGAAAAACGTCATCCTTAACTTTTGAGGCAGTCCTTTTTTATGTAATGATATAGCCTAATCATTACTTATATTGTTCCATAACCAAAAAGAGATTACTAAAGAATGAATAAGCGAACAGCATCATCCGCAATCGTCCTTTATCTGTTTTTCACGATTATTCAAGCGCAGGCTCAAGATAAACCAAACGTAATTCTCATCTTCCCCGATAACCTGGGGGTGGGTGAAGTAGCATCCTACGGAGGTGCTCGAGGCGTCCCCACACCCAACATCGATAAGATTGGAGAAGAGGGCATTCGCCTTACCAATTTCAATGTAGAGTTCTCATGCACCCCCTCACGTATTGCCATTCTTACAGGAAGGTATGCCACGCGTGCTGGTGATGAATACTACGCTGGTACCACATTATGGGAAGCAACCATGGCAGAAGGACTGAAATCTGTTGGTTATACTACCGCACTTTATGGCAAATGGGATATCGGTGGCCCTCAATGGGAAGGAAAACGGGAACCTACCCACCAGGGCTTCGATGAATGGTATGGCATTCCAGGCACCAGCCATGTTTCCCAATTTACTTCCATGGAAGGATTTCCTAAAGACCAACCTATCCCCTATGTGTGGGAAGGAAAAGCGGGATCTCCTTCAAAAAAACTAAAACCGTTTGACCTTTCTGCAAGGCGTACCATCGACAGAGAAGCAGCAGAACGAGGGGTTACTTTCATAAAAAGGAATGCTAAAAAGAAACCCTTCTTTTTGTTCTATCCTATGACACAACTTCACTTACCTGCACTGCCCCACCCCGATAAGGAAGGAACGACTGGCGCAGGCGATATGGGCGACTCCATGGCTGATGTGGATTACAACGTGGGGTTGATTTTAGATGCATTGAAAGAATCCGGAATTGAAGACAATACTATTGTGATTTGGTGTACTGACAACGGAGCAGAAATGAGACGTCCCTGGCGCGGATCACCCGGCCCATGGCGTGGTTACTATAACTCAGCCATGGAAGGTGGCATTCGCACACCATTTGTTATCCGTTGGCCAGCTCGCATTCCAGCAGGTCAGGTTTCTGATGAGGTGGTTCATGAAGTGGATTTGTTTTCTACCATTGCTGCAGCTGCAGGCGTTCCCGACATCGTTCCCAAAGACAGAATTATTGATGGGGTTAACCAGCTTCCATTCTTTGAAGGAAAACAAAATCATTCCAATCGTGAGAGCGCCATCTTTATGGAAAGGTACGGAAGCGTTATGGCAGTCAAGTGGCACCATTGGAAATTCTGGTATCATTTTCAAACGGAAATGCCAGACCCTGAACCTGATAACCTCGCACGACTCTTTGACCTGAGAGTAGATCCTACTGAAGAAGTTGACGTGAAAGACTACTACCCATGGGTAATAGGTAAAATGGATGCAATCGTAAAAGAATATGAAACCTCTTTGGTTACGCATCCACGAGTGTCTGCCATTGCCAATGTTGCAGATCCCTACCTTCCACCGGCTGCAGGATCAGGCGAGCTTATTCCTACGTACTCGCGCGCAGACAGGGCCCAGCTTGAACCACGCTCACTTGCGTTACCTAATCCGGACTTTTCCGGAAGCTGGTCAACCGCAGTATTGAACACCGTATCCGCTATCGGTAACAAAGAAAAACAAAAAATAGCCACGTTAGGAAGTGGATGGGGAGATCAAATATCCATTACCCACAGAGGTAACTCAATGGAGATTGAGAAAGTAGTTTTCACACCACGGGAAATTCAACCCTTGGTTCGTTATCGGTATGTGCTTGATGGTTCAAAAAGTGAAAACGTAATTAACACAGGGCGCACGGGCAAACCGCTTACTTCAACGAGCAATTGGGATGAAAACAGATTGGTGATTACTACACTTTATCCCTTTCAAGAACCAGAAAGTGGTAAATGGAGTGAGGCAAAGGTAATACAAACCCTCTGGCTACAACCTCCAACCGGAACACCATGGGAGCCAACACTCGTTGTTGAAACAATGCGAGAAGGTGTGCTTGGTGGCTTGCCCATTACCAATCGTACGGTTTATGCAAAAGGATATAGGTAAAATGTAGTCACCTTGTACCTGCATCACAGTCGCACCAATTAAAACAATTCTTCAACTACGCTGTTGAATGAGTATTCAGATGAAAATACTACTCACAGGGGCTACAGGTTATATTGGTAAACGACTGCTTCCTGCCTTAATTGAGGCTGGACATGAAGTAGTGTGTGTTGTAAGGGATACCAATCGCTTTCACCCACCAGCACTTAATCCACAAAAAATTCAGGTTATTGAGGCGGATCTCCTTGATAAAAGCTCACTGGAAAAAATACCAAAGGACATTGATGGAGCGTATTACCTCGTTCACTCTATGTCTTCTTCTTCTGATTACGAAAGTCAGGAACGCGAGTCAGCCACCAACTTCCGAAATGCGATCAACAACACACAGGCAAAACATGTGGTATATCTTGGAGGTATTGTCAATGAATCCAATCTATCCGACCACCTCACCTCCCGGAAGAATGTGGAGAATGAGCTAAGTCAGGGTAATTATCACTTCACCGCACTAAGGGCTGCTATCATCATCGGATCGGGAAGTGCCTCTTTTGAAATCATACGAGACCTGGTTGAAAAACTCCCCGTAATGATTACACCCAAGTGGCTCAACACAAAATGTCAGCCCATCGGTGTTTCAGATGTCATTTCATTTTTATCGCAAACATTATTCAATCCCGAAACTTACGACAAGAACTTCGATATAGGAGGCCCTGATATCTTAACGTATAAGCAAATGCTTTTAGCGTTTGCTGATGTCAGAAACTTGAACCGTAAAATTTTTATCGTTCCGGTGATGACACCCCGCCTCTCCTCCTACTGGCTGTACTTTGTTACCTCCACCTCCTATAAGTTGGCCGTGGCACTGGTGGACAGTATGAAAATTGAGGTAATCTGTAGAAACAATGATTTGGCTAAGATTTTGAACATACAGCCATTGAGTTACCGACAATCACTGGAAAAGGCTTTCACGAAAATTGAAAACAACACCATCATCTCCAGTTGGAAAGATGCTTACGCCAGCAGTGGTATTGACATTAATATCTCCGACTTTATTCAAGTGCCATCTCATGGTTGCTTTATCGACAAGAGAACACAAACCTTTACCAACCGTGAAGCATGTATTGAGAATATATGGAGCATTGGTGGCAAAAAGGGATGGTACTATGGTAATTGGCTTTGGAAATTAAGGGGCTTTATGGACAAAATGGTAGGAGGTGTAGGATTGAGAAGAGGGCGCACCAATAACAACGCTCTTCATGCAGGTGATGCCCTGGACTTTTGGAGAGTACTCTATGCCAACAAGCAGGAAGGGAGATTGATTCTCTTCGCTGAAATGAAATTGCCTGGTGAAGCATGGCTGGAGTTTACCATAAAAGAAAATACACTTATTCAAACTGCTACTTTCCGTCCCAGAGGACTAGCAGGAAGACTCTATTGGTACAGTGTTTATCCATTTCATGGGTTGATCTTTAATGGGTTGATCAGAAAATTGGCATAAGCTTATTGTGTAGTATTAGTTCCAAAAAGAATTGTAAGTATTTTTACAACCATGGAGCAAGAATACATTGAAGAAACAATTGAAAACAAGGATTTCTCCAATCAATCCCTCATCAATAGCACTTACGAATACTGCATTTTCAAGAACTGCGATTTCTCCAATACCAACTTGTCGGAATGTAAGTTTATTGAAACAAAATTCATCGGTTGTAATTTCAGCAACGCCAATATTACCAAAGCTTCCTTTCAGGACATAAAATGTACCAACTGTAAGATGATAGGGTTGCACTTTGATAAGTGTAACGCATTTAGCTTTAGCATTTCGTTTGAACAGTGCCAGCTCAATCATTCTTCTTTCTACCAGATGAAGCTCAGCAGGTCTTCATTTCTAAACTCACAGCTGGAGGGTGTAGATTTTACAGAAGCCGATTTAAAGAAAGTTGTTCTTAAACAATGTGATTTACTCAACGCTACTTTTGAAAATACCAATCTGGAGAATGCTGACCTGACCCAGTCAACCAACTACGTAATAGATCCAGAAATGAATAAAGTAAAAGGAGCAAAATTCTCCCTACAGGAAGTGGTGGGCTTGCTGATCAAATACAGCATCAAAATAGAAAAGTAAAACAGTCCTGAGTAGAACCACCCAGGACTGCTATTCAAAATTATCCTTCTGCCTGAAGCTTCTTGGCAACGGCTTGTACCTCATCCAACACACGAAGCAGATTACCACTCCATAACGCAGCAATTTGCTCTTCCGTATAACCTCTTCTCACTAGCTCAAGTGTAACGTTGAAAGTTTCGGAAGCATCGTTCCAGCCGAACACTCCCCCACCACCATCAAAGTCAGAGCTGATACCCACGTGCTCCAATCCTATTTTCTCTACCAGGTAGTCGATATGATCTACAAAATCCGCCACATCTACAGGAGGCGCCACAGGATTTACTTCCGACTCAATTCTTGGTTGTGCTTTGTCTCTTATTTCAGTGTATTTATTGAAGTAGGCTTCTCTCGCTGCATCATCCATGTCCCTGATGGCAGAGCGTTCTACAATTTCAAAACCTTCCGCAGCAGCAATCTCTTTGATTACTGTCTCCGCTTTTTCGTTGTGCAGATTGTTCTTGTCTGTATTTACATAACTTTTAAAAGCCACTGTCTGCACTACCCCTCCATTTTCCTTCAACATCATCAACTGCTCATCATCCAGGTTTCTGCTCACATCATTCATCGCACGAGCCGATGAATGAGAAGCAATCACAGGAGCTTGAGACAAACGCATCACTTCCATATTAGAAGCTTTTGATGGATGAGAAATGTCGATCATTATCCCCCACTTGTTCATTTCCTTCACCGCTTCCTTACCCAGGTCACTCAAGCCGTTGTGCATCCACACACTGTCTCTCTCCCCTGTATTGGAATCACTCAACTGACTGTGGCCATTGTGCGACAATGACATATATCGCGCTCCTCTGTCAGCAAATTCTTTAACCTTACTTATATCCATTCCAATAGGATAGGCATTCTCCACTCCAATCATAGCAATCTTCTTTCCGGCAGCGTTGATCCTTCTCACATCATCTGATGTCAGTGCCAATTCAATTTTATCCGGAGCAATCTCTTCAGTCAATCTATGGATGGCGTTGAATTTATCATCCGCATTGGCATAAGCTGCAGCATAGCCTTCTGGAGTAAGATCACCCTGCCCCGTGTAGACGATAAACCAGGCTACGTCCAGTCCACCCTCTTCCATTTTAGGCAGGTTGACTTGCGTAGAAAGTCGCTCGGTATAGTTGTTCTCCGCGGTAAAATTGTCAGTATTGATATCATTGTGGGTATCCAACGTAATCACTCGTTCGTGGATGCCTTTTGCCTTTTCGATCAGATCCGCCTCGGACAACTCCGCATCCTCACTTTTTGGCTGACTGCAGGCCGCCAGCAGTAAACAAGCCGCCAGCGCATAAGTAAATTGTTTCATGGGTATGGTTTTATTAGTCTAAGCTCTAAAATTGGGCATTATTTCGATTCCAGCCATCCTGAATTATATGGAAGGGAGTAACCACTTTCCGGGTACTGGAAATCAATAATCCCTCCTATTAATAGTCAAGGATTGTTATTCCACCACTCACTCCCCTTTAATCTCTTTCAAAAAAGCCATCGCCTTTTTGAGCTTCTCATTGGGGAATTTGCGCAGCAGGAAAGCAATCACCAGTCCTACCACAACACTTCCAACAACATACTGCGGAATCCAATTACCCAACTGATACAGGTCGATATCAAAGAATGCTTTGGCGGGTACAATCAGAATGGGTGCAGAAAATAATGGAATGATCACCAGCATGCTATTGGCTTCCAATGCCTCCAGGTACTGAAGTGTAGCTACCTTCTGCTGTGTATCGGCTACTGGAGAATCAGCATGAAGAGAATAAAACAAATAGAGCTTATAGCACTCTAACACTGTACTGGCTATCGTAACTACAATCAGGATGAGTGCCGGAATTAAAAATCGCATCTCATTGAGGTGACCCGAAATGAAACCCTGTAGAAATAAAATGAAAATGATGTTGAGCACCAATTCAAAGTAGGTGCTCCATTTAAGGGAATACAGCAACGCCTTTACCTTGTAGAGGGTCACTTCTTTTAACAACTGCCGGTTGATGGCTACGCTGCCCGGTGCATTCCAAAGTTGAGTAAGTTCAGGAAGTTCCATTTTTAATTTTTGATTTTAATAAAGTTTTTATTCGATGAATTTTGGTTGACACATTGGATTCAGTAACCCCTAGTATTTCAGCAATCTCCGTTTGTTTGCGACCCTCCAAATGGAGGATCAGCATGGCTTTCTCCAGCGGTTTGAGTTCCTCCATGTGCCGGTAGAGGATTTGCAGTCGCTCTTCTAATTGAGTATCCTGATAATACAGCAAGTCACCTTGCTGATACAGCCCTTCATGGGTTTTCTTTCTCGTGGCCTCTTTCCTCAAGGAAGAAATGGACACATTAAGAGCAATCCGGTACATCCAGGTAGAGAGCGCAAAATCTTTGTTATAAGCAGGAAATGACTTCCATAACTGTAGGATAATATCCTGAACAAGGTCCTTGCGATGCTCCGGATCACCGCAGTAGATGCCCGCCACCTTTATAATGAGCTGCTTATGAGTTTCAAGAAACTGCGCAAATGCTTGCTGTTGATCCATGTACTGCTAAGGTATTTAAAACTAACTATCCTATTATTCGCAGCAAGCTTCAAAATATCACAGGAAGTGATCATTCTTTATAAAAAAAGAACTAAGCAGGCAGTTACCATACAAAAAACACAGTTTTTAGAATAGACCCACAGGTAGAACCGCGCACCATAACACTAGCTACCTCGTACCGCACGGAAGCTACCGCGTACCATAACACTAGCTACCTCGTACCGCATGGAAGCTACCGCGTACCATAACGTTAGCTACCTCGTGCCGCATGGAAGCTACCGCGTACCATAACGTTAGCTACCTCGTGCCGCACGGAAGCTACCGCGTACCATAACGTTAGCTACCTCCTACTATCAGGTGGATACAGAATGATTTATTATATTCAATTTGTATTCACCAATAATTTATCTCTACATGATACGGCTGCGTACCGCCACCCTTCAAGACCTTTCCCTCCTTCAGCATTGGGACAATCAGTCGCATGTCATTGCCTCCGACCCCGATGATGATTGGCAATGGGAAAAAGAATTGCAACGCAACCCTCCCTGGCGGGAACAACTTATTGCTGAACTGAATGGTCGGCCAATAGGGTTCATTCAAATTATAGATCCCGCACTTGAAGAATCGCACTATTGGGGCGATGTACCTAACCACTTGCGCGCCATTGATATCTGGATCGGTGAAAGCGTAGACCTTGGCAAGGGATATGGAACCACTATGATGCAGCTAGCTTTCGAACGCTGTTTTGCTGACGAGAATGTTACTGCCATTATCATCGATCCATTGGATTCCAATGTCAAAGCGCACCGCTTCTATGAGCGCCTGGGTTTTAAGTTTATCAAAAACAAAAAGTTCCACGACAGTGAGTGTAAGGTATACCAACTCGATAGAGCGGTTTGGAATTCCTAGAACATACCTGACATAATCAGCATCAAATGACCACTGACTCCCATCACACATTATCCTGATTTCTATCATTCTAAAATGAGAATAAAATGACGCTATTGCGTGTTGTATTTGCAGTTGTAAGCAAACAGAAGTAAACAACACGCACATGGACTATATCGATTACTACAAAATACTGGGCATCACAAAAAGTGCTACCGAAAAGGACATCAAGAACGCTTACCGGAAGCTGGCACGCAAATACCATCCAGACGTCAACCCCAACGATAAAGATGCAGAACGCAAGTTCAAGGAAGTAAACGAAGCCAACGAAGTATTGAGCAATGTTGAGAACCGGAAGAAGTACGACCAGTATGGCAAAGACTGGAAACATGCGGAGCAGTTTGAAAAAGCCAAGAAACAACAGCAGCAGCAACGCTCTTATCAGGGTGGTAGCCAATCTTTTAACGAAGGTGACTTCTCCGATTTCTTCTCCTCCATGTTTGGCGGGGCAGATCCGCAGCAGGGTGGTCAAAACGTTCGTTTCCGAGGTCAGGATTTCCATGCTGAGCTTCACCTCAACTTGAAAGACGTGTATGTTACTGACAAACGTACCCTTACGGTCAATGGCAAAAATATCCGCATCACCATTCCGGCAGGTGTGGCGAACGGGCAAGAGATAAAAATAAAAGGCCATGGTGGCCCTGGCATCAACGGTGGTCCCAACGGAGATCTTTACATCAAGTTTTTAGTAGAGAATCACACCACATTCAAACGGGTAAAAGACGACCTCTATACAACCGTAGCCCTGGACTTGTATACGGCATTACTTGGCGGAGAGATCACCATTGATACCTTTGATAGTAAAGTAAAAATAAAGGTGAAGCCAGAAACCCAAAACAATACCAAGGTAAAGCTGAAAGGTAAAGGGTTTCCTCTATACAAAAAGGAGGGTGAGTTTGGAAACCTGTACGTTACCTACCAGCTCAAGTTGCCCACTACCCTTACGGAAAAAGAAAAAGAACTGTTTGCCGAGTTAGCTAAACTAAGATAGCCATGGAAGAACCAACCATTATATCCATCAACACCTTCTGCACCCAATACAATGTGCCCGAAACGTTTATCCAATCACTGCAAGAATATGACCTACTGGAAACAATTCGTGAGGGAGATGTAGAATACATCAAGGTCACCCATCTACAACGGGTAGAGAAAATGATCCGCCTACATTATGAGCTCAACATCAATATGGAGGGGCTCGATGTGGTAAATAATCTATTACAACAAGTGTGGCAACTACAGCAAGAAAATTTAGATTTGAGAGACAGGCTTAAATTGTACGAGTGACTTTAAGTCATCTTCATTCAATAATGCACTGGAATGCTCTTCTCCACAGGCTTGCGGGGAATACTAATAAGAACTTCAACCCCGTGGCATTGTTTGTTGTGTAATGTTATTTTTCCATTGCACTTTTCAATAATCTTTCTCACAATATAAAGTCCTAAACCATGTGACTTGGTTTGAGTATTTACCACTTTATACATTTCAAATACACTCCCCTCAAGCCCTGTCGCAATTCCAGGCCCATTGTCAGACACCTTTATTTTAATGGAGCTTCTGTCAGAATCATCAATGGCGCAATCAATGGTAACCTCATCCATCCCGTGATCAAGCCAAACCGCACTATTAGAAAAGAGTTGAAAAAAGATATGGTGGAGCATCCATGCATCTGCACACATTGTTTTAGGGTATTGCAGGTTAAAATTAAGATGGTCGGATTTTTTAAAAGTTGCCTTTATCCTTTGTTTTAGTGCTGAGAAGAATTCACCCATGTCAACATTTTGAAGTGTCAATTGATGACTTTGTACTTCGTGTACCTCCCTCAGTTTGTTCAAGAGCAACTCCATATCAGTTACTGTCTCCTTTGTTCTTTTAAATAACTCCCGAAACTCCGCCTCGCATGATGACCGTTCTGATAAGTATATCAACCCTTTGATCGTTTTGATAGGTCGTGAAAGATCATGTGAGGAGCGATAAAGGAAAATATCGAGTTCTTCATTAATTGCTTCCAGGCGAGCTGTTCTCAATAATACCTTTTCCTCCAACTCCTTATTCATGCTAAGCATAAGCAAATTGGCCTCCCTAAGTTGCGTACTGTTGCCATTTAACTGGTCGTTCACTTCAGAAAGCTGGTGTGCCTGATTCATAATCTCTTGCTTCTGATCAAGCGTCTTTGCCTGCAATCGCTCCAGGCTGGAGAAAGAATGTGAAAACCGCATGGCCAACAAAAGCGATAACAACATAAACACAACAACATAGCCCAGATTGATGTATAGGAGGTTCACATCGTCATCACCAAAAAATAAAAATACATGACTCATCAGCACTACAGTACACAGTAATATGCTTACCAATGCCAGCAAAGATTCTCGTTGGTGCTGCATTGCAGAGTTGACCACTACATAAAGGATGTACAGGATATTGACGGCTATTAACAAAAAGAATAATATGGGCAGTTGTGTCACGTATTGTGAAGGCAATAGTAAAGTGGCTATAACGAAGGCTAGCGTGATGTACTTAATAATAGGAACGTACCATCGATGTGTGTGTTTAGTGAATATCTTATCAAGAAAAAGACTTCCCATAGCGCTACCCAAAAACAAAGTGATGTATTCCAACTTTGACCAGACCACCCAATTAACAGAGGGCATTAGAAAGGAAAACGGAGCATAGCCATCGCTGAGGCTTCTGTAAGACCAGCTAAGGCAAAACAAGGCAAAGTAGAGAATGGAAACATCCTTGCGCCAGAAAAACAGAAACAGGAACAAAAAGAAAAGCCCAATAAACCCAAGGCTTCCAATGAATACCATGTCCGCCATGATCAACATGTTTTTCTGATTGCGCAGTACCTGCTCACTGGCCAACACAGGCACCTTAACCAGTCCACCTTTATGATGATAAAAATTAGCAATCTGTATAACGATCTCCAGCGTATCCTTGTCGGTGTTAAATGATATCGTTTCCGGAAGTCTTTTGTGCACTACCTCAGAAGCATCGCTGGCCACTCGGCCTATTTCCGAGCGAAGCTCTCCATCAATCCACACCTTTGAAGATGAATAAAGGTCGGGAATGAAAAGGGCCATGTGTGGAATATCTCGGGGCAGTACAATTTTTATCCTATACGTTCCATACCCAAAAGAAGACATGGGTGAATGGTTGGAAAACTTATACGTTGTCCAGCTTCCTGGGGAAACTATAGTACCTGTATCATCAAAATCGCCTGGTCCCAACAACTGACTCCTATAAAATGACCATTCTCCATTAAGCTCTACTTTACTACTCTCATAGAAATTAATGGATTGGGCATCAAAGATGGACTGACCAACGGACGGCCAGGTGAGCCCTGAAAAGATCAGAAGTAAGATATAGAATGGTTTGTACTTTGCCACTATGATTAAGTATGCGCTAAATATGAGGGATTTCAACAAAATTAGGCGCATTTTTCGACCAGTAATGCAACTCGCTTGTTCAAAGTAGCATTCTGCACGTTCGCAATTTTCAACAAAGTATAAAGTGTTCAAAATGATAGTATGAATTACCAAGTTGCTCCAGTAAACCGATTCAAAACTCCCCTACCATTCATAAGTACCTCAAGCCATGCCCGCACATTTAAAGTTGGCATTCTCCTGAGTCACGACTATCTTATTTGTAAACCATGATAATATGGATACCATAATTAAAGGTTGCAACCACGCTTGGCCGGCACTCGACTACGACAGTTGGAAGGACACGATCAAAACCATTCATCAATGGACACAGATTGCAGGTAAAATCAGACTTAAAGCCATGCCATGGCAAAATCATTCGTGGCACACGACACTATATATAACCACCAGAGGTCTCACTACCGGGAGCATGCCCTATAAAAATGGAATGTTCGAAATAGAGTTTGACTTTGAAAGCCACATCGTTGTCATCTCCACCACATTCAATAAAAATGTAGTTATCGATTTGTATCCCAGAACAGTTGCTGATTTCTATGATGATCTGTTTGAGAAATTGGAAGGCCTGGGCATTGATATCGAAATACATGGCAGCCCTAATGAAATGGAGCCAAGCATTCCATTTGCTGAAAATACCGAGAACAAGTCTTATGTCAAACAAAGTATTTCCAACTTTTGGCAGGCGGCAGTGAGCACACACAATGTGTTTCTCAAATTCAGAAGTAAATTTATAGGCAAGTGTAGTCCTGTACACTTTTTCTGGGGCGCATTCGATATTGCTGTCACCCGTTTCTCAGGAAGAAAGGCACCTTTGCATCAGGGTAGTATGCCCAATATGCCCAAAGAAATAATGCAGGAAGCTTACTCCCAGGAAGTAAGCAGTTGCGGTTTTTGGCCAGGTAGCGATGCATCACCTATGCCGATGTTTTATGCCTATTGTTATCCTTCTCCAGCTGAGTATGGTAAACAAAAAATACTTCCTGAGCAGGCCTTTTGGAGTGAAGAAATGGGAGAATTCTTTCTCAAATATGATGACGTACGTACTGCAAATGACCCCGAAAAAATGTTGACGGATTTTCTACAATCCACTTACGTTGCCGCAGCAAGAACTGGAAAATGGGACAGGAAAAATCTAGAGCAGTAGTTATACGAGGCACTACCAAATTGGTTGCACAATATTCCCTTAATTACTTCAACTGTTACAAAAACAAAACCAACAACCATTTGCTAAGAAACTCGTAGCGCGTCATTTATATCAGAAAAGCATACACTTCATGGTGTTTTTTCAACAGTTCATAAAAAAATACCAGAAAATACGTCACCTTAATCCATCTTCTCCGTTCACAGCCATAACAAAGATCAACTGTTATGGAATTAAAGAAAAACCCGAAGGCTGACGTACATCAATTGCGTGGAATGTTATTTTCATTTTCGTTGGCCGTAACATTAGGCATGGTAATCATGGTGTTCGAATGGAAATCGGAAGGTGACAGCAATACGGTAAGCTTAGCGAATTACGACACCTTTAACGATGAGCTGTTGGACATTCCACCTACCGAGCAGGCACCTCCTCCTCCACCGAAAACCATTATACCCAAAATAATAGAAGTTCCAGATGAAGAAGAAATTGTGGAAGATCTGGATATTATGATTGATGTGGAGATGAAAGAAACTACTGAAGTCATTAAAATAGCTCCGGTAGAAGAAATCAGTAAAGAAGCAACAGACGAAATCTTTGTAATAGTTGAAGATCAGCCAGAGTTTCCAGGAGGCAACACAGAGTTTTTAAAGTTTCTAAGAGATCACATGCGCTATCCAAGGCAAGCAAGATCGATGGCGATAGAGGGACGAGTGTATATACAGGCCATTGTAGGAAAGGATGGGTCGCTAGATGATGTGCAGGTAGTAAAAGGAATTGGGGGTGGTTGTGATGAAGAGGCGTTAAGAGTAGTAAAACAATCTCCTAAGTGGAAGCCAGGTCGACAGCGTGGCAATGCCGTGAGGACTAAAATTGTTATTCCGATTGTATTCAAGCTTGGATAACAACCCAAACTGAATCAATTAAAGGAGTCGGCTTTTATACGCAGGCTCCTTCTCTATTATTTAATCCAGACAACTCCTGCCTGGATTAACTTCCTTGTTTCGGTCTATTGGAATGTATTAGTTGACTTCATCAACTAATACAGTTATCTTGTTCAACTCAATGAAAGAAAAAGAGATTCAGCAAGTGCGTGATTTTAACCGGTACTACACCAGTATTATAGGTGCATTGGACAAGCATTACCTCAATAGTCCATTCTCCTTACCAGAAGGCCGTATATTGTTTGAGCTGCACAATCTCCAACCTTGTAGCGCTAGTAAACTAATTGAAGCGGCTAAGATGGATAAGGGTTATCTTAGCAGGGTGCTAAAATCATTTCAGAAAAAAGGAATCCTTACTCGCAGGCAGAGCAAGAATGATGGAAGGGAATTTCAGCTGATGCTAACCTCAAAAGGTGAAAGGGAATTTAATACGTTAAATGTTGCATCCAGAGATTTAGTGAAATCGCTTTTAGGTTCAATCCATCATCAAGATGTAGCGACACTTATTGGCCATATGAATGGGATCAAAAGTATTCTTAACAATGTGTCCGATGAAAAAACATAGAAAATGAGTAAACAGACCAAAATAGTAAACACAACACTCAAAGATCTAGAAACAATCTATGCGTTCTTCGAAAGTGCAATTGCTTATCAGCAGAGGAATACCTACCCGGTGTGGAAAGGCTATGACAAAGCTGCTCTGATCAAAGACATTGAGGAGGGTAATCAATACAAGATCACAATGGGTAATCACATTGCAATGTTGTTCAGCGTATGCTATAGTGACCCGCTGATTTGGGGAGATCGTGAAAACGGAGATGCTCTGTATTTGCATCGCATTGTAGTTAACCCAGACTTCAAAGGGAAAAAAATATTTGCAATGGTGCTTGCCTGGAGTATTTTTCATGGTAGGTTGAACAACCTTCCACTTATTCGCATGGATACCTGGGCAGACAATGCCATTATGATTAATTATTACAAAAGCTTTGGGTTTCGATATGTAGATGAGTGCACTACACCAGACAGTGAAGAACTGGCCGTACAAAACAGAAATCTTAAAGTGGCGCTATTAGAATACCCAATACCCAATGAGTAAACCCAAGCTTGACGATATCCATATACGCACTACAATCGAGCCCGGAGACTTGGGCTATATCACTTACATGCACGGGTATTTTTATCACAAAGAGTATAATTTTGGACTCGCATTTGAAACTTATGTTGCCGAAGGACTCATTGAATTTTACAGTCAATACAACCCTGCAAGCAACCGCGCATGGGTATGTGAACATAACCATACAATCATTGGCTTTCTCGTTTTGATGAACAGAGGTGACTCTGCTCAACTTCGTTATTTTATTCTCGACCCAAATTATCGAGGCATTGGACTTGGAAAAAAGTTGATGGAGTTGTACATGAATTTCATGAATTCGTGCGGATATAAGAAATCATATCTTTGGACTACTAAGGAATTACTCCCCGCAATTTGCTTATATACACGACACGGGTTTACTCTGACTGATGAGCGAGAAACTAATATCTTCGAAAGGCAAATAACAGAAGTCCGATTTGATCTGGTAGTCAACTAGTCTATTTTAATGTTTACTTTTGTAAACAGCAAAGCAACTATCAGGCGTGCAACAGCCTCCCATTACGGTATTTAATATAAGAATTGATGAGCCGGTGAATATGTTCACCGATCTCATTGTTTCTGCTGTTTGTTTGATTGCTTATTATAAGCTTACGAGGAAGCAGCTTCCAGGTAAGACTCAACTCTATTTCCGATGGTATTTTTTATTAATGGGACTTGCTACTTTCTTTGGTGGTGTAATCGGTCATGGCTTTTTATACGCCTTTTCCTTTGCATGGAAGCTCCCCGGATGGATCATCAGTATGTTTTCAATTGCACTTATTGAGCGTTCATCCATAGAGCATGCCAGGCCATTGATCAGTCC
>JBATLM010000081.1:0-11698 GCA_049289315.1 Cyclobacteriaceae bacterium | reverse complement strand
GTAAAATCTTCCGTAAGATGGTTCTCAGAGAACGACACTCCTCAATTGGTATTTATGGATATTCAACTAGCCGATGGGTTGAGTTTTGAGATTTTTGAAAAAATTAAAATCAATGCCCCGGTCATATTTACTACTGCCTACGATGAGTATGCGCTCAAAGCTTTTAAAGTGAATAGCATCGACTATATTCTGAAGCCAATCGATCAGGAGAGTTTAAAGGTAGCTTTTCAAAAATATGAAACACTTACTTCATCAGGCTCCGCTCAAGAGACTTTGTTGGAGCGGGTAGGAGTGGCAATGCAAATGCTTACCAAAAAATACAAGGAGAGGTTCGTGACTAAAGTTGGTGATCATTTACGCTTTATTGATGTGGAGGAGGTGCTGTATTTTATTAGTGCTGATAAAGTGACGTTTTGTATTACAAAAGATAGCCGAAAGCATATCCTTGACTTTACACTTGATCAGTTGGATGAATTGGTAGACCCTTCTCAGTTCTGTAGGATCAACCGGAAGTATATCGTGAGTATAAGCGGAATCACCGATGTAATCAGTCATACCAACAGCAGATTAAAACTCGTTTTAAAAGCCTGCGATGACGGTGACGTGATTGTAGCGCGCGAACGTGTACAGAGTTTTAAAGACTGGCTCGATAGGTAAAAGAAAGGGAGTTTCTTAAGTTGTTCTATGAAATGCGCGAACTGTAGTGCCTCATTTGATTCAAAATTTTGTCCTCATTGCGGACAAAAACGAGAAACCAAGCCGTTGAGTTTTTCATCCCTGTGGATGGATTTCCAATCAAGGATTTATGGATTTGATGGTATTTTTCCCCGAACAATCAAAGAACTTTTACTCAGGCCGGGTTTCGTATCAAAAGAATTTATTAGGGGCAACCGAGTAACATATGTGGGGCCAGTTGGGTATTTCTTTCTGATGGTAGCGCTCTCTGTCTTGTTGATGCAGCTGACTGACCTTGATTTTTATGAATTCTCAAAAGCCACAACCCCTTTAGCCGAAAACCAATCCGAGCAACAAGCGAATATTTCTAAACTGCTTAGTGATTTCATTTCTAAAAACTTCAAGTTGTTCAAGTTCGCGCTAATCCCTTTGAATGCATTTTGGATTTGGCTGTTTGTAAGAAAGAAAGGGTATAATTTTATAGAGAGTTCAGTTCCTTCATTTTATGCACAAGGGCAGTTAGAGCTGTTTTTTATGCTTAACATTATTGCGATATACCTATTTGATGTGAATTTCTATTATATAGTTTTTATCATTGAGCCATGCTTCTATGGATTTTTATTTGTTACCTGGTTTTCGGATCATAAGATGAAATCCTTTTTTCAGGGAGTTGTAGTTTGGGCACTTTCTTTTCTTGCTTATGTACTCCTCGTAGTTATTGGTGGGATAATTTGGATTTCCTCAAACCCTGGAACCGTGCAAGCAGTTAACCCTTAAGATTTATTCATAAAATCACTGATCAGGCAGTGAAAATGATGCGTTCCTTTTTCTTGCTTAACGGAATAACGCCCATGTTTATAAAATCTTGATTTGATTCCCTTTTGAACGTTTTGAACAATATCTTCGTCTTCCATTTCCACTTTATGAAGATTTGATCCGGCTCCCTGTCTAAGTTTGCTTTCATCCCACACATAAGAAAGAAACGAGACTTTACATTTGTCTGTAGCCATAGGGTCCACAATGTTGATAGACAATCCCCAGGGATAAAAATTGAACATCATGTTGGGAAAAACCCAAAAATAATACCCAGCTATTTTTTTTCCATGGTCTGGTGAGTCCTTAGGTAAATCGAAGGTGAGCTCACCTTCTTTTGCAATGCCTATTTGAAGAGAACTGTATTTGTTGAGTTCGATGGTATAGTTATTATAGTCGATAGTGGCATTGAGACCAGCGTGCACAAATGGGATGTGAAATCCTTCAAGGTAATTTTCGCAATACAATGCCCAGTTGGAAGTAACAAGATAAACTTTGGACAGGTCTGGTCTGAATTTGAAATCTGTAAATGGCATCCACTTCACCCGCTCCATCATTGGTCCTAGAAATTGTTCCGCAGACAGGTCTGGCCGGAGAGAAGTAAATATCCATTTACTCCACTCGAAAGTGGGTATACTGGTGAGGTTGTCATCTTCGGTAGGAAAATTTTCAACCTCCTTGAATTCAGGCATTGACTGGAATTTACCATCAAGGGAAAATCTCCTTCCGTGGTATTTACATCTTAAGTCCTTCACTTGGCAGGGTTGCTCTACCAGTAGGTTTCCGCGATGTGTGCACACATTGGATAAACAATGGAGGGTACCTGTTTTGTCTCTGGAGAGAATGAGTGGCTCATTGATGTAGTGTTCCAATAGGTTAACAGGAGTTACCCAGCCACCTTCTTTCACTTGATCGGTATCGCCAACAAATTGCCATGTTTGGCTAAATATTTTTTCTTTGGCAGCCTCATAATAATCCTCTTTAAGATAGAAATCAGTATTCAGCGTCTTCGCTGTGGCGATATTATTATCCATTAATAGAGGTTTCATAAACTATAAATTTGATCTAATTTATTAAATTGATTTTAGAATATCAGAGATGTCTTCTTCAGGACGGTAAGATTATCAAGTGGAAATTAATTTGGGGCTATGGTAAAATTATTCTTCTACTGGGGTGCAAGGCTTATTGCAGCGATTATCCTATTACAAACTTTGTTTTTTAAGTTTTCCGGATCGGTCGAGTCTGTATATATTTTTTCTACCGTAGGTATAGAGCCATGGGGGAGAATAGGAGTAGGCGTACTGGAGCTCATTGCCGCAATTTTACTCTTAATTACCAGAGTTTCGTGGATGGGTGCTTTATTGACCGTTGGGCTGATGTTAGGCGCAATCGGAATGCATTTGACGCTTCTAGGTATAGAAGTACAAAATGATGGTGGCTATCTTTTTATTCTAGCTGTGATTGTTACTATATGCTCTGTTTTTGTTCTTTGGACAGATAAGGATAAGGCAATTGCGTTTATAGATAACCTAAAGGGTTGACTCCTCGTCAAATTATTTAAACCAATCCGAAAAATTTGATCTTTATTAATGTCTTTGGAAATGAAGCCATGAATAAGTTTATTAGCGGATAATTTTTCTATAAATGATTTCTTATAACCCCAAAAGCTGGCTTTCACTGATCTTTCACTCTTACAGTAGACATGTAATGAAGACTTTAACTCCTGTTATTGTCTTTATGGGGCTATTCAGTTTCGCGTTCTGCTATATCATACTTGAAGTATATGAACTTCAAGAGCATGATTTACATAGCACTATTTCAATGCACTCGCTTGTGGGTATTGTGCTGGGTCTTTTTCTTGTTTTTAGAACCAACACTGCGTACGACAGGTGGTGGGAAGGCAGAAAGCACTGGGGGCTTTTGGTGAATAACACACGTAATCTTGCGCATAAATTAAATGCCTTTCTCGAACGAAGTGATTCAGAAAATAGGAATTGGTTTGCTAAAATGATCCCCAATTTTGTTTACTCAACGAAGGAGCATTTACGCAAGGGGGTAAAGATGGATGAATTGGAAGTGGCTGATGACAATTTTAATGATAGGTTAAAAGGGGTAAAGCATATTCCAAACAGGTTGTCCACAATGATGTATGAGCGGGTGAATGATCTTTATAAGGACAAGAAATTGAGTGGCGATCAATTGTACATTGTAGATAAGGAATTAAAGCAATTCTCTGATATTCTTGGGGCTTGTGAACGTATTAAGAATACACCTATACCTTATTCCTATACGATGTATATCAAGAAATTCATATTTATTTATATCCTCACGCTTCCTTTTGGTTTTGTTACTATAGCAGAGTATATGACTGTGCCTATTGTCATCCTTATTTCTTATGTGCTATTGAGCGTGGAACTTATCGCAGAAGAAATTGAAGATCCTTTTGGTAATGATGTGAACGATTTACCTACCGATGAACTATCACTTAAAATAAAAGACAACGTAAAAGAGATTCTTTTGCAAGACTAATCTACCAGCAGCGTATAGATAAAGAACAGTATAATAAGGAGAATCCAAACACCATACATGATTAAATCTGTCCTCACGTAGGCGCTGTATTCATTATACATTTTCTTAAACCACTTTATCACGATGCTAAATTACGTAAAACATAATTTTTACAATAGCAGCTACCGTAAAATTGGTGATAAGGCTGATTTAAAATTTAATGCTAAAGAACTGTGTACTTTAAAGTTACTGATGTAGCTTAAAGGCCGTATTTTAATCCGTAATTGTGATTTCACGAATTTGTTTAGCAGTAAGTATCTGCTTATGTCTGATAGTGGGGGTGGCCAATGGCCAGGAATCGGTGGTGCAGGAGACAAGTCCTGCCAGTATGAAATGGTATCAGATAAACACGGACAACTTCAGGGTACTTTATCCATACGGATTTGAAAAAGAGGCACAGCGCGTTGCCAATACCCTAGAACACATCAGAGAGCCGGAAGCCAGAAGCCTGGAAGTAACACCCAAAAAAATATCGATAGTGTTGCATAGTCAATCGGCCGTATCCAATGGATTTGTAACCCTTGCACCAAGGAGATCAGAGTTTTACGCCATGCCTCCGCAGAATTACAATTTCATAGGCACTAACGAGTGGCTGACACTACTCGCTTCTCATGAATACCGGCATATGGTACAGTTTCAGAAAAGTGTAACGGGCTTTAATAAAGGCGTTCAACTCTTATTCGGACAGTTGGCCCAGGCAGGGATGGCATTTGTAGCGGTGCCTCAATGGTTTTGGGAAGGAGATGCAGTGGCTACCGAGACCGCGTTTACTCCAAGTGGCAGAGGAAGGATACCGGAATTTGATATGTTGTTTCGAACCAATTTGATGGAGGAAAGAAATTTCAATTACCATAAACAATACTTGAGATCTTATAAACATGCGGTTCCCAATCATTATGTATTAGGATATCACATGGTTTCTTACCTGAGAAAAAAAACGGGCAACCCCAATGTATGGTCAGATATAACAAAGCGAGCTTGGAATGTTCCTTTCATTCCTTTTACTTTTTCCAGTGCCATTAAAAAAGAGACGGGCCTGTTTGTGACAGACCTTTATAAAGAGATGTCCAGAGAGGCCAAGGGGGAGTGGGAGAGCCAACAAAATGAGCTTTCATTCACGGATTTTGAAAAGGTAAATGCAAGGCAATCGAAGGCATATACAGATTACTTATATCCTCAACCTTTGAGTGATGGAAGAACCGTGGCTTTAAAAACAGGCATTGGAGATATTTCACAATTGGTAACACTTGATGATGACGGTAGAGAAAAAAAACAATTTGTGCCAGGACCAATCAATGATGCGGGGATGCTATCTGTTGCGGTGAATAAGGCAGTTTGGAATGAATATCGGTTTGATCCGCGATGGCAGACAAGATCTTACTCTATAATAAAAGGGTATGACTTCAATACAGGCAAGCCAAAAGTGATTGCCAGACATGAGCGCTATGCGGCAGCAGCTTTGTCTCCTGATGGGAATAAAATCGCGACCATTCAGATAGACGAATCTTACCAGAACAATTTGGTGATTTTAGATTACAACTCAGGCGATCTAGTTCAAAAAATAGAGAATCCAGAGAACCACATCCTGACCATGCCAAGATGGAGCAACGATGGAAAGCAAATCGTGTTCATTCAATTGACCAGTAAAGGGAAGGAGATAATGACGGTGGATGTCGCTGGTTCAGTAGTAAAAATGCTATATGAGGCAGGTGATGAGAACGTAGGTCATCCTGTGTTGTTCAATGATCTATTGATTTACAACTCTTCCTACAGTGGCATTGACAATATTTATGCCCTAGAGCTCTCCGCACAAAAGCGTTTTCAAATTACATCCAGTAAATACGGAGCGTTCAATCCTTCCATTGCAGCAGATGGAAAAACGATGTGGTACAATGAACAAACTAAAGATGGGTTGGATATTGTGAAGATACCTTTTGAAAAGGAAAATTGGATTTCTATAGAAGAGGTAACGGTGCAGCCCAGTTTGTTTGCAGATATGCTTGCGGAACAAGAAGGGGAGCCCGCTTTGATGGAAACCATTCCAACTACAGAACATAGCAGCAAGCGTTATCATCGTGCTAGCGGCATGATCAACCCTCATTCATGGGGCCCTTATTTTACTAACTCCATCTATCAGGCCAACCTGGGTGTCACATCCAAAGACATTTTGAGTACTACTGAAATTAGCGGGGGGTATACTTATGATATTAATGAACAAACCGGTGCGTGGGGAGCGGGTATCAGTTATCAGGGGATGTATCCAATCATTGACGGTACGTTTACGTATGCAAAGAGAAACAGCTCTGATGGTATCTTTGGTAGGGATGTAGAATTTAAATGGACGGAGATTGGAGGAGCAATTGGCATTAGAGTTCCATTGATTCTTACCAGCTCAAAGTATAACAGAAGTTTTTCTATTGGTAACTCTGTTGGTTATACGCAGGTTTCTGGATTTAAAAATACGGTGAGTGAAAATGGAAGTGTAATCTCTTCCGGATTCGGCAGGCTGGTGCCAGCGAATGATTCGCTGTCCTATAATTTTATAGACAAAGCCAGCAATGGAGACTTATTGTACAATCAATTCACTGTCAACTTTAATAATTTATTAAAGCGCAGTAGGAGAGACATCAATTCAAAATATGGTCAGTCTGTTGCATTGGAAGCTTACAACACCGCCTTTGGAGGTGATTTTGTAGGGCACTTGTATGTGGCGCGTGGCACTTTCTATTTTCCGGGAGTATTCAAACATCACTCGCTTTATTTTAGCGGGGGCTATCAGCAGCGGTTGTCAGATTTTAATCTGGATAACTATTCATTCAGGAACAGGCTGGGAAAACCGCGTGGATACTCTTACCCTCAGGATTCAAAGTTTTATACCATTTCAACCAATTATTCCCTTCCACTTTGGTATCCGGATTTAAGTATCGGACCGCTGCTCAACATTCAACGGATCAAAGCCAATTTGTACTTCGATTACGGAAGTGCAGAAGGGCGTCAGTTTTTCTATAGGTTTAACACCGGGCAGTCTGCAACTTTATACTCAATTGATAATGCTGATGTATATCAATCTGTAGGTGCTGAGATTACATTTGATATCAATATCATGCGGTTCCTTCCTCAATTTGAATTAGGACTCAGAACTTCTTACATCCAAGCCAACAGGTTTAACAAAGGAGGAACCGTTTTCGAGTTTATCCTGGGGAATATTCCCTTTTGATGTAGCCCTTCCTAATTTGAACCGCAATTCTGTAATAGAAATTCTGTTTCAGAATTTGACGAATGAAAATCAATTCGTTACACCTTCAGATGAATACCCTTGATGATTTTCATTGTCAAGGTTTAACCCTGACAATCCTGACGGACGGAGGGATTCGTCATTAAAATATCCTACTTTGTATTTTTCTAAAGTATAATTGGGTTGAATATGGAGGTTTTTACAGCTATTTTTGACGAATTGATTCTAATTTAATAGCGTTACGACAATGGCAGAAATAGTCCGAATGCCGAAAATGAGCGATACCATGACCGAAGGGGTGATCGCCAAATGGCATAAGAAGGTGGGAGATACAGTTAAGTCTGGGGAGTTGATGGCAGAGATAGAGACAGACAAGGCTACTATGGACTATGAGTCATTCAATGAGGGAGTAGTTTTGCACTTAGGCGCCAAAGAAGGAGATGCCGTGCAAGTGAATGATGTACTAGCAGTTGTAGGAAAGAAAGGAGAAGACTTTAAAGAGTTACTGGCCTCATCTTCTCAAACAGAGACCGCTGCTGCCGGAGGCAAAACAGAAACATCGCAAGACAAGGATACAGCAGTAGCTGAATCCATAGATACGTCAAACATTAAAGCAGAAATAGTTCGAATGCCGAAAATGAGCGACACCATGACAGATGGTGTTATTGCAGCATGGCATAAAAAAGTAGGTGATACCGTAAAATCAGGGGAGTTGATGGCCGAGGTGGAAACGGATAAAGCCACCATGGAATACGAGTCGTACAATTCTGGTACGGTACTCTATCTGGGAGCGAAAGAAAAAGACGCTATTCCTGTGGACGGAGTACTTGCTATTGTAGGAGAAAAAGGCGCTGACTGGAAGACTTTGTTAAAAGCTTCTGAGCAAGAGGAAGCACCAAAAGAGGAGACAACCCCAAGTGCACCTGCACCAACTCCAGCGCCTTCGCCTGCACCATCGGTAAGTTCATCTTCTTCTCATTCAAGCAATGGAAGACTGAAAGCTTCACCACTGGCAAAGAAAATGGCCAAAGATTTGGGTTATGACCTGAGTAAGATCAATGGGTCTGGTGATAACGGACGCATCACAAAGAAAGACGTTGAAAACCATCAACCAGGTGCTGCAACTACTAAAGCATCAGGAGGTGCTCCGGTTGTGTTGCCATCTGTTGTGGGTGAAGAAAGTTTTGAAGAGGTATCTGTTTCTCAGATGCGCAAAACCATTGCGCGCAGATTAGCGGAGAGCAAGTTTACAGCACCGCATTTTTACCTTACCATGGAGATCAACATGGACAAGGCGATTGAAGCACGCAAGAGCATCAATGAGATTGCCCCAGTTAAGATTTCTTTCAACGACTTCGTAATAAAAGCTGTGGCCGCTTCTTTGCGCCAGCATCCGGATGTCAATGTTTCGTGGTTGGGCGACAAGATCAGAAAGAACCACCATATACATGTTGGAGTGGCCGTTGCCGTGAAAGATGGTTTGGTCGTTCCTGTAGTTCGTTTTGCAGATAACAAATCACTCGCTCATATTTCTACTGAAGTGAAAGACCTGGCACAACGTGCACATGACAAAAAACTTCAGCCAAGCGATTGGGAGGGAAGCACTTTCACCATCTCTAATCTTGGGATGTTTGGTATTGAAGAATTTACTGCGATAGTGAATCCTCCAGACGCTTGTATTCTGGCCGTGGGCGGAATAAAAGAAACTCCGATTGTGAAGAACGGACAGGTAGTACCAGGAAATGTAATGAAGGTGACCATGTCATGCGATCACCGCGCGGTAGATGGTGCTGTTGGATCGGCCTTCCTCAAAACCTTGAAAGGGTTGTTAGAAGATCCGGTGAGAATTCTAATCTGAGTCTAAGCTTTAATGGAAAAAATTCGTTCTACAACTATACTTGCTGTATTGCATAACGGTGAAGTCGCCATTGGTGGTGACGGACAAGCATCAATGGGCAACACGGTTGCCAAGAGCAACGTGAAGAAATTGCGCAAGCTACAGGATGGTAAAATTGTGGTTGGCTTTGCAGGCTCAACTGCTGATGCTTTTACTTTGCTGGACAGGTTTGAAGAAAAACTCAATGCTTTTGGTGGCAACATGAAAAGAGCAGCCATAGAATTGGCCAAAGACTGGCGCATGGATCGCTACCTCAGAAGACTTGAAGCCATGATGATTACGGCCAGCAAAGATGAGTTGTTGGTGTTATCTGGTACTGGTGATGTGTTGGAACCCGATAATCAGGTAGCGGCTATAGGTTCCGGATCAATGTACGCACAAGCTGCTGCACTTGCGCTTAAAAAACATGCTCCAAACCTATCCGCTGAAGAGATGGTGAAGGACAGTTTGCACATTGCGGCAGATATATGTGTGTTCACCAATCATAATATTATCATCGAAAAGCCACAGTAATCCCTGATTAAGATTGCTCAATCGCTGCGAGTAGAATTTCACAGGAAAGTTTTATTTCGGTCTCTGTAATGGTTAATGGCGGGGCAATCCTAAAGCTTTTGGGGCAGGATAGAAACCAAAAACAGACGGCACCCATCTCTAGTGCATTTTTTACAATACGTTTTACCATTTCTTCTGAGTCAAAGTCGATTGCAAAGAACAGACCCACTCTTCTTATTTCCCTTATGGAAGGGTGCGACAAGTATTTTTCAAATAACTTTCCTTTAGCTTCAACCTGTTCTACTAACTTTTCCTCCTGAAGGACTTCGAGTGTAGCCAAGGCCGATGCGCAGCAGACCGGGTTGCCACCAAAAGTGGTGATGTGCCCCAACATCGGATCGTGCGTCAGAGTCTTCATCAACTTTTGATCTGCAATAAAAGCTCCGATAGGCAATCCGCCACCGAATGCTTTCCCAATGGTGAGTATGTCGGGGACGATATCAAATTGTTCAAACGCAAATAAGCTTCCCGTTCTTCCCATCCCGCATTGTATCTCATCCAGGATAAGCAAGGTGCCTGTATCATCGCATTGTTTTCTCAACGCTTTCATATAAGTCTTGGTAGGGATGCGTACTCCAGCATCTCCTTGTATGGTTTCCATGATCACACAGGCCGTTTTGTTATTGATTGCCGAAAGGTGATCAGGATTACCGAACTCAATAAAGTGAACATCAGGAAGCAACGGACGGAAAGCCATTTTTTTGGTTTCGTTACCGGATACACTTAGTGACCCATGCGTACTTCCATGATACGATTTTCTGCAAGAGATGATTCTTGTTCTCCCCGTTGCTCTCTTGGCCAGTTTTAATGCACCCTCGTTGGCTTCTGTTCCGGAGTTTACAAAGTAGCAGCAGTTGAGCGACTTGGGAAGGAGCGATGTCAGCTTTTGCGCTAGCAAGTTGGGTGTGGATTGGATGTACTCGCCATACACCATTACATGTAAATGTTTGTCTACCTGGTCTTTGATGGCCTGAACTACCTTAGGGTGCCTATGGCCAATGTTAGTAACACCTATTCCTGAAACCAGATCGATGTATCGCTTACCTCCCGGTTCATACAGGTAAATGCCTTCAGCACGTTCAATGGGAATAAGAAATGGAAACGGAGTGGTTTGCGCGAGATGGTTTAAAAAAACTTCCGGACTGTATTCCATGCGCAAATCTACTTACTTCGAGAGGTAAAAGAAAAGCCCTTCCCGTTGCGGGGAAAGGCTAATTTTTTTTAAGCAAAGAATGATATTAAACGCTCAGTATATTTGAGATCAAGATTCCAACCAGGATGATTAAGCACAATAGCATGGCTTCTCTGAGCCTGCTTGTGAAGCCTTGATTTAACCAACCTTTAGACAAACCCTTTAACCTGTTCATGTTCGTAGTAGTGTTTTGTGGGTACAAATGTTCATCTTATGTAACTACTGATTTTATTAAAATGTAATAAAATCATACATCCGTAAATAAGAATTATTCTTTGTAAGTATTCTGATAGTTAGGATATCCATTATCCCCCTGTTGGAGTGATTTTGAGGGGTTGTATAGGGTTGATCTTGCATGATTGTCAACCTTACGACTCGAACTCGGATTCTATCTTGCTAATTTTCATTAAATTATTGTATGAGAGTTGAGATCGTACTGTTAAGCACTTTCCTTTTACTGGGAGGTTGTATTGGAACTGACCTTGTGGATGATCCGATTGTCGATGGCCAGCTGGAAATTTCGCCAGAAAGAATGGCCCTTTTGGTGGGCAACTCCGAAATGGCTGACGCTATTTACTTCAACACTTTTGGAATAGAGGAATCGGTACCTATTGGATGGAGCTCAACACCTGCTAGTATCGCCAGGGTGGATGCCAGCGGTTTGGTTACAGCCGAATCCCCGGGGCAGGCACTTCTTTTTGCTGCCTATTCCATTACTAAAGACACCATCCGAATTACAGTGGTACAGAATGAAAGCGATGTAGCC
>JBATLM010000080.1:0-12076 GCA_049289315.1 Cyclobacteriaceae bacterium | reverse complement strand
GTTAAGCATTGTGGGGCAATTACCACCAAAAGGATAGCAAAGAAGAGGTGCGAGTAAACAAACTGCCTGAACAACTTTCCTTTTACCTATGGCTTGCTGAAACACCAAGTGTAATTAATTGACTTTTCTAAGAATTTTGAGACCTATATCATGAGTTGGCTAGTCTTATTGGGAGACCGCCTCCCAAAATGGGATCACCCCTAACCTCAAAACCTTGTTTTTGGCTTTTAAAGCGTGTTTTATGCAGTGGCACGACATTCGTATATATCTATTCAAAAAACGAATAAAAACACAAACAAATAAAATCATGAAAACGCTTAGCATCATCCTTATCTCTTTCTTCTCTTTTACTACAAACATATTTGCTTCCAATTCTAACCCTAGTTCAGATTCAGTTGCGGTAGTTGAATCGAATAGAATGGATGTGATGGTTTTGAAGCTTAACAAAGATCAAGTAGGTGGTCAAGTCGTGATATTAGATTCAGACGGTGCAGAGGTTTCAAAAATGACCATCAAAAGAAAAAAAATGATCATCGATTTCGATAAGGTAAACTTTGGAGCTTATAAAATTAAAGTTGTGAAAGAAGGCGCTGAAGTAGCAATATTTAACTACAATAAAGAACTCATCTTAAGTCAAGTTGTTAGATAATCGGTTGTCGGTTGGTTTTAATATAGAAGGCCGCTCATTGAGTGGCCTTTTCTTTTTTACTGATTAAGAACAAACCGAAATAAGTAAGCAGGCCATTGATGATCAAATTTTCATAACCCACCTGATAACCACTAAGCATTGCTGGGGCGTTTATAACTAGTATGTAGCACAGCAGCGGAGCAAGTAAACAAACAGCAGGAACAAGCTTTCCTCTTACTTTTCGCTTGCTGAAAATCCCAAATGCAAACAGGCCAAGAAGAGGGCCATAAGTATACGTAGCCGCCATCAACACGGCATCAATAAGAGAGCGCTCGTTGATCTCTTTAAAGATCAAAATGATAATAAGGAACAGAATAGAGAACCCAATGTGTACTATGTTCTTTTGCTTTTGCTTTACAGCTTCGGGTTTGTTTTTGAAATCAAGGAAATCAATACAAAAGGAAGTGGTTAATGCTGCAAGGGCAGAATCGGAACTGGCGTAGGTGGAGGCAGTGATGCCTAGCAAAAAGAGCACTGCTGCCAATAATCCAAATTCGTGGAAGGCCAGCATTGGGAATAGTTCGTCACTAACCGTTGGCAGTTGAATACCGAACTCTGTGCTATAGAGATAAAGTAAGGCGCCTAGCACCAGAAAAAGGAGATTTACCACCACCAATGTGCTACTTAACCAGAACATGTTTTTCTGTGCTTCCTTCAGGTTTTTACAAGTGAGATTTTTTTGCATCAGGTCCTGATCCATCCCAGTCATGGTAAGGGCGATAAAAGCTCCTCCAAAAAATTGCTTAGGGAAGAATAGTTTGCTGTTGGGATCATCAAAAAAGAAAATACGGGAGTAGTCACTTTCGAAGACCAAGGACAAAAGACCGCCAAAACTTAGCTCCATTCGTTGCGCGATTAAGATCACAGAAATGACAACCGCCAGGATAAGGAATGTAGTCTGAAAGGTGTCTGTCCATACGATTGTTTTAATTCCGCCTTTAAAAGTATAAATCCAAATAAAGAAAATGGTAATGACCACAGTAACGAAAAAGGGTATGTCCCATGCATCGAAAAGAAACAATTGCAACACGGATGCTGCAAGGAAAAGTCGAAGTGAGGATCCCACTGAACGGGAAAGAAGGAAAAAGAACGAACCGGTTTTATAAGAGATGCGATCAAATCTGTCTTCAAAAAAGGAGTAAATAGAAATAAGGTTTAACCGGTAATATAATGGGAGGAGCACTCCGATAATAACCCAATAGCCTATTACATAACCTAGTACTACCTGAAAATAGGAGAACGCAGTATTGTTGACACTTGCGGGAACGGAAATAAAAGTAACTCCCGAAAGTGAGGCCCCAATCATTCCATAGGCTACTAAATACCACGGTGATTGCCTGTTGGCAGTAAAGAATGTATCAGATGTTGCTCCTTTAGAGGTAACTACTGATATGGCTATTAAAATAGCGAAATAGCCAAGCAGTATAAATAGGACTAGTGTGGGACTCATAGCGGGTTGTAAGCGATAAAACTTGTTATTTTTTTTTACTTTTGAAACAGGAAGTTGAAAAACAGAGTTGATTGTTGAACAAAGAGGTTATGAAAATGTCGGATCAGGAACAAGAACTCATTGAGGTTCGCGAATCCATTGAGACTACAGACGCGAAAGACCTTGTGGTTTTTAACGATGACTTCAACACCTTTGAGCATGTTATTCAAACATTGATTCGCGTTTGCAGGCATACGCCAGAACAAGCAGAACAATGTACATGGATTATTCATCATAGAGGTAAGTGTACCGTAAAGAACGGATCCTTTGAAGAACTGCAGCCTATGCGCCAGGCCATATGTGAAAAAGGGATTGACGCAAAGATACTTTAGTAGTTATTAAATATGGAATATCCCTCCAAGCTTATTGAGGAAGCTGTTAATGAAGTATCTAAACTACCAGGAATCGGAAAAAAAACTGCACTACGGTTAGTCCTTCATCTAATTAAGGAAAAAGAGGTAAGTACTTATGCACTTACTGAGTCCCTCAATAAACTTCGATCCAATATTGTTTTTTGCAAGCAGTGTCACAATATCTCGGATGAAGAAGTATGCTCCATATGTCGTAGTCACAGAAGAGATAAAAGTATACTGTGCATTGTGGAGGAGACGGTTGATGTATTGGCAATAGAAAACACTTCTCAATACTCAGGCTTATATCATGTATTGGGCGGTGTAATATCTCCAATGAATGGGATAGGGCCTTCAGAGTTAAAGATTGAAACACTATTGCAACGTATATCTCATCACGAGTCGGAGATAAAGGAAGTTATTCTTGCCTTGAGCCCTACAATGGAAGGCGACACTACTGCATTTTACGTAAGTAAAAGATTGAAGGAGTTTTCAATAAAGCTTAGCTCCATAGCACGAGGCATTCCAATTGGTGGTGATCTTGAATATGCTGATGAGATTACCTTGGGCAGAAGTATTCTTGGACGGACTTTGTTCAGCTAATAACTCATTTATAGGCCGAAGTAGAAGTTTTCCACAATAAGTCAAATCATTGTTTCCCTTCTTGATTTATATGATTTTCTTTGCGTGAAATATTTTGAAATCGACAATTATGAAAGAAACACTTTCCGACCGTATTGAAGCAATTGAAGAATCTGCAACACTGGCTATGGCCGCAAAGGCGAGGGAATACAAGTCAAGAGGGATTGATGTGATCAGCCTGAGTCTTGGTGAGCCTGACTTTAAAACACCTCAACACGTGTGCGATGCTGCCAAACAGGCGATTGATGATGGAAAGTATTTTGCTTACCCTCCAGTAGCCGGATATTCGGACCTGAAAGAGGCAATAGCTGCTAAGTATGTTGCGGAGAATAAAGTGCCATATAAGGCGGAGAATATTGTAGTGTCCAATGGGGCAAAACAATCGATCGCCAATATTATGATTGCACTGCTCAACCCCGGTGATGAAGTGATTGTATTCTCCCCATATTGGGTAAGTTATGATGCATTGGTTCGTCTTGCAGAAGCAACACCCGTAATTGTAAAAGGTTCTCTGGAGAATGATTTTAAAGTGACGGCTCAGCAGGTAGAGCAAGCGATCACACCAAAGACAAGAGCAATTATTTTTTCATCGCCATGCAACCCAACAGGTTCTGTTTTTTCTAAAGATGAATTGGAGGCGATATCTAAGGTTGTGTTGAAGCATGAAAATCTTTTGGTTATAGCGGATGAAATTTATGAGCATATTAATTATGCCGGTGGTAATACAAGTATAGCATCATTGCCAGGTATGTTTGATAGAACAATAACTGTAAATGGTTTTGCAAAAGGTTTTGCAATGACAGGCTGGCGTGTAGGTTATATAGCAGCGCCAAAGTGGATTGCCAATGGAAGTATTAAAGTGCAAGGCCAGATTACTTCGGCTAATAGTTCAATCTCACAACGTGCAGCATTAGCAGCCGTTTCAGGCGACTTAACTCCAACTTTAAAAATGGTGGAGGAGTATAAAAGAAGAAGAGACATCGTATACAATCTGCTAAAAGAAATACCAGGGGTAAAAGCCAACTACCCACAAGGAGCATTCTATTTTTTCCCTGATGTAAGTGATTACTTTGGTAAATCAGATGGAACAACAACCATTAACAATGGTGAGGACTTTTGTATGTATATTCTGGATAAGGCTCATGTGTCATTGGTAGCGGGAGGAGCTTTTGGTGAAGAAAAGTGTGTTCGCCTTTCCTACGCTGCATCAGAAAAAGAGCTTGTTGAAGCTTTGAAAAGGATAAAAGAGACACTCTCTCAGTTAAAATAAAATGAAATCGCTGGAGGAAATTTTTGATGCTTTTAACGGATTAACTGTTCTGGTGATAGGTGATATCATGCTGGACAGTTATATCTGGGGAAGCGTTGATCGAATTTCTCCAGAAGCTCCGGTGCCCATTGTTCGGGTAAAGAAAAGAGATTTTCGCTTGGGAGGCGCAGCTAATGTGGCGCTCAATGTGCAAGCCCTTGGGGCTAAGCCGATTTTATGTGCATTGATTGGTGACGATGATACTGGAACCAAACTGGTGGACTGCCTTGACCAACAGAACATGAGCAAGGAAGGTATTGTGGTAAGTAAAAATAGGCCTACCACTGTAAAAACAAGATTGATTGCAAGTCATCAGCATGTAGTGCGAGTTGACGAAGAGTCTGATCTGGAGCTTTTAGGGGATGAGGAGGTAGAATTGTTAAAGCAAATCCAGCAACTTCTTGAGCAGTGTGATGCCATTATTTTTGAAGACTACGATAAGGGAGTAATCAATGCTAGCTTAATCGAAAAGACAGTTGAGCTAGCCGCTAAAAAGAACATACCAATTATAGTTGATCCTAAGAAAAGAAATTTTTTGTCTTATAAAGGAGTCTCTTTATTCAAACCAAATTTGAAAGAGCTCCGTGAGGGATTGAAACTGGATATTGATGCCAGTGATGAAAGTCAGGTGGTGAAGGCCGTAGAGAAATTAAGATCTATTTTAGATGCAGGTGTGATGGTGACGCTTTCTGAGCATGGAGTTTACATCGACTTTCAATCTGAGCAAAAAAAATATCCAGCACATAAGCGCGAGATTGCTGATGTTTCTGGAGCTGGAGATACCGTGGTAAGTATTGCCGGACTGTGTGTGGCACTTGGCCTCAAACCTGGGTTAATAGCTGCACTTTCAAACCTTGGAGGTGGATTGGTGTGCGAGCATACAGGTGTAGTGCCAATTGATAAAAAAGAACTTTTAGCTGAAGCGATAAAGATGAAGTTTGATAGGCTTCTTTAATTTTTATCAAACTGTTTTTCTAGAGAAATTTCTTTTTCTAAATCACTTATTATTTTCCTGTCAAGGGGGCTTTCTTTAATTACATTGTAATTATCCCAAAATTCTTTGTTGTATCGGTAGTCTTGATATTGAAGGCCATAGTTTTTCATTTTTTCAGTTGTGCCTATGTACTCGTCTGTGTTGGGATAAACTTTATTAATTAAAAGTTGCTGGTGTAATTGAGTTTCAAATTTGAGTTCGTCTGTCTTGCTATCATACCAATTGATTTTTGAATCAAGGGTGATGTAGTTAAGAAAGAGCACTCCATTGTAAGATTTGAAATCAATTATTCTTTTTAGATTCACAAATTTACTTACCAGACCTCTTCGCTTTCGAATTATCTCCTGTTCGTCATTTTCATATTCCAATCTTATGATCCCATAAGTTGCCTTGTCTACGTAAATGGTAAGATCGTAGTCGTATTTTTGAGAAAGAACGTACACTTGGTGTCCGTTATAATAAGAATCTTTCTCTCTGATCATCCCCTTGAAAAATATTTCTTCCACAGGAAACTGCCGGTATCGGATATTATTATGCAGTAAAATATCTTCAAGCAAATTGCCTTCGTCAAAGTATGCCGTGAATTTATTTTCATAACCTAGACTTCGTCTTATCTCTTGTAAGGCCACCCGTTCACGAAGTTTAAACTTATTTCGTGGCGCCTGGTAGTCTTCATCAAAAATTCTAACGGCAGCCTCTAAAAGCGATACGTAAGTTCCTCCCACCTCTTTAATGTCCCGATAGAAACCATCCAAAAGAAATGGTTTCATGGGATAGTTTTGTGTGATACGCCCTAAGGCTAAACTTAGAATTTCCCCTCCTCTTAAGGAGTCGGATACAACCACTTCATCAAGAAATTGAGTGGACTTCACCATTTCAATGGTAGTTACATTATTTGTTACCGTCCATGCAGGATCTTCGTAAGGGAGATAGCCCAACATGTTTATAACCAATACATCATTGCGAAATCCTATTGGAATGTGAAAGTCAAATTCACCCTGCAGGTTGGTGATGGTTCCAATGGGTCTGTTTTTTAAACCCACCGAAGCAAATGGCAATGGCTCTTTTGTTTCCTGGTCTACTACTTTTGCACTAATGGTTAATGTTTGAGCATGGAGTAAACCAGACGAAAAGATTAATGCTATAAAAAAGAGGTAGCGGCTGTAAATTTTCGTTTTTGACATTCCCCTTAAAGATATAAACAATCTGACTGCTAAAATGGTGTACTTATCGATCATATGGTCATTTTAACCTTGGAAAGAAGGTGATGACTGTCTTTCTTTCCAAATCGTTAAATTTATGACACAAATTTCCTCACTTTGAAACTAATTGACAACATACCAAGAGTGTGGAGACGAGCGTATCTGTTCATTTGTCTCTGGTATGCAATCAACTTTCTTATCAGTGCAATATTTGAATGGAAATTTGTTCATCCAGCTTCCTACGTTTTTTGGAACGCATTGTTTCTTTATGAGGCACTATGTGTTTCTATAATTTTAATTTTCTTCTGGTCACATTGGCTATCACGCTTCAAGGCTTCATTTCAAATATCAGCTCACATTTTTGGTATCCTCATGTTCTTTATGATCATGGGCACACTGTCTTATTATTTTACGGATTACCTGGATGGATTAGTATATTTCGACCATTGGAAGGAATATATGCTTGAACTGATGAGCTGGGATGCTTTGAGGTTTTATGATCAATACATAATAACTGTCGGTGTGTATTATGTTATTCGCTATTTTCAGGGATTACAAAAACAGGAACTCGAGAAGAGTGAGTTAGCCATTAAAAATAAGGAGATGCAAATCTCTTTGCTAAAATCACAGATTAATCCTCATTTTCTTTTTAACACACTTAATTCAATCAGCACATTGATGCATTCAAGCAAAGAGAAGGCACGCAGGGTGATTACTCAGTTGTCAGACATATTTAGATACGCACTTGATTCTCACAGTGATGAAATGGTTAAATTGATTCATGAAATTAATTTCATTGAAAATTATGTAAAGATTCAGCAAGTAAGGTTTGGTGAGCGGTTGCAATTTGAAACTGACATTGATCCAGATTGCCTGGGTATAGAAATACCACCAATGATACTTCAACCTCTGGTTGAGAATGCAGTAAAATATGGGATTGCGCCTAAAGAGGATGGAGGCACAATCTATTTAACGGTGAGAAGATCAGGTAAAATCATTTTCTTTGAGGTGCGGGACAATGGATTGGGGTCAAAGGCGAAGAAAATAATGGATGGAAGCTCAAGTGGAGTGGGGATGGCCAATACTGATCAACGATTAAAGAGCTACTATGGGCGTCAGTCAGGGTTGAGGATAAGAGCCAATGACAAGGGATATGCCGTAAGCTTTTTTATTGAAGAAAAGGAAAAAAAGAATATCGAAAAAGACGAACAAGAATTAGAAAAACAAGCTGTATGAATATAACCTGTATCATTATTGACGATGAGAAGTTAGCCCGTGAGTTGCTTCGTGAGTTTTTGGAATCGTTTCCGAAAATTGAAATTATAGCCGAGTGCGAAAAGGGAAAGGATGCGGTAGAAGCTATAGATTCTATGAAACCTGATTTGATATTTCTGGATGTACAAATGCCTGGCATGAATGGATTTGAAGTGCTTGAAAAAATTGAACACGATCCTTATGTGATATTCACTACAGCCTATGATCAGTATGCTATTAAAGCCTTTGAAAAGAATGCTGTGGATTATTTATTAAAACCTTTAGATGAAGAGCGATTTACTTTGGCGGTTAACCGTGCACTTACGCGCAAGAAATTGGAACAAAATAATATTGAGGAATTATTAAAGGGGATTAAGGGCGATAAGAAAACAAATTACGAATCACATATTTTTGTTCAAAAATCCGAGAAGCTATTTAATTTACCTGTGGTAGAGATTATCTATCTGGAAGCCTCAGGCGATTACACTGTAATTACAACGAAAGCTGATCAGTTTGTAAGCAGTTCAGGAATAGGTAAGCTGGAAGAAATCATGAACCCTGATATGTTTATCAGAGTGCATCGCTCTACCATCATTAATCTCAATTTTCTTAAAGAAATTGAAAGACATTTTAATGGAGGTATGATTGTAAAAATGCAAAATGCCAAAAGCTTTCCGGTGAGTCGCACTTATGCAAAGGTAATCCGAAAAAAAGTGGTGTAGTTTACATTGGCTCGCCCAACCAGTTGTTCTGAATTAGCCAGTTAGTAATAAATCTGGTGTAGCCATCTACATCACGAGGTGTATTGCAAAGAATTACAAATAAGATTTCTTTTTCCGGCACAGTAACGTAATTACAAAGGAAACCGCCTTGGCTTCCGGTATGGCCAACAGTTTTTAATCCATCAGGTGTTTTGTCAACAAACCACGACCAACCGATAAAAGGATCGGTCTCATCGGCCCAATTATTCCAAGGTGTAATGTTTTGAGATCGATTGATGATTGAATCGTGCAAAAAAGTACTGTTGTGAAGTGAATGTTCGTATTTGGCAAGCTCTTCTACTGAACTCCAAACTCCACCATTGCCCGCTGCTGCAAAAGTGACCTCTTCACCATAATCTTTCTCAATCCATTTGCCATTCCTACTTAAATAGGCATGTGCTACTCCTGTTTCTGGATAAGGACCGTCTGTAATGGTGGAGGTGGTCATTCCAGATGGATCAAAAATGTTTTTCTGAATGAAATCCTGCCATTTCATTTTGCTTACTTGCTCAACAATAAGCGCAAGTCCGTTATACGCAGGATTAGAATATTCATACCGGGTACCAGGTTCAAATACAAGGGTATCTGTTTGGGTAACAGGCCGCCAGTTTTCAGCATCCTTAGCTGTAAGATAAAATACAGAGTCAGTCTTCGTTTGCCGATTGTCAGGAAGGCCAGAAGTATGAGTCAATAAGTGCTTGATTTTAACTTTAGCAGCAATTTCTTTGTTTTTAAAATCTGGAAAGTATTTGTCCAACGAATCTTCTACGGAAAGTTTGCCCTGAGATTGTAAAATCAAAATGGCGTTAGAAACAAAAGTCTTTGAAATGGAACCTACGTTGAACAACGTCTTTGTGGTGACGACTGTTTTTGTTTCCATATCAGCAAGACCAAAAGCGTTGCTATAAATCACTTTATCACCTTTCATAATCAGAATAGATCCACCTGGTTCATCCGATGGAATTGTTGCGGAGAATAGGGAATCCAGTGAAGAAGTAATCTCCTTTGATTTTTCAGGAGACGTGCATTCGACAAGACAAAGGAATCCTAATAGGATAATTGCGATCTGTTTCATGAAGCTAAGTTATGTAACTGCTCACCATAAAAAAAGCCACCTGATTGCTCAGGCGGCTTTCGAATGAATAAAGTTTCAACCTTAGTTCCCTACTTCATGCCTCCAACTTCTTCCATTCTTATTTGTGATTACAACGATATTGTCACATTCACCGTCACCATAGTCAACCGTTATTTGCCGCTCGCCATGTTTGATCAACTTCACTCCTTCGACAGGAAGGAAAATTCCTTGTTGCTTACATTCTCTTGAATAAACAAGTGGCTCTAATATTTCAATAAAATATCCACGTCCATTTCTGTGATTACCCTCTGCGGTTCCGTATATAATTAACCTGTCCAATAAGTTATTGTCATCCAGATGATGTTCACGTACTCTGTGTACTGTTCTTTTAGCTTGTCTACCGTCAGGCCATGTCATTAAAGCATTTTCCATATCTACTTTAAAAATTAGAATTCCAGTTCCAGCTTCAGAGATGTTGTTCACTTTGCGGAGACCCTCAATGGAAATATCATTGATAGTGTAGTCTACGAACTCTACAGTCCAGAATGAACCTGGGTCATTTCTGCGGCCTGAATAATCAACTACAAGTTTTCCTTTTCTAACGTTACCTCTTGGCCCAGTACAGCCTTCTCCGAAATCAATCACAATAGTTCCTGATTCTTCCGTTCCAGTTCTGGTTACTTCAGCACATGATAATCTTTCATCTGACTCATCTGAAACTTTACCTCCGGATGACCCTGTTTCTTTTTCTAATTGAAGAGAAGTCATATCATCGACATCATCCAGATAGTAATCATCCTGGTTGTCGAGCTCGACACTTTCCTGATCTTCAATCGATGTGTCGGCATCTACATTATTCTCACTGCAAGAGGTAAATAGTAACGCCATCAAGCCAATTGCAATCCATACCATTTTTATGGATGCGACATTTTTTTCTTTTGCTATCATGTTTAAGGTTTTCATTTTTTACTATGTTTTGATTTGGGGTTTAGACATAGCAAACCCGGTAGGGTTTAATACCCATTAGAAAAAAACTGAAAAAGTTTGATTATTAGCGGTTTAGGCCTATTTCGTCCAAAATAAGAACTCCCTTTTCAGTTTTGTTGAAATTGAGACTTATGCTTTTAATGTGATCTAATCGCACTTTGGAGTTGGTGAAAGCGGATATTGGCAGCTCAAATGTTTCCAAGGTGGGCTCCCATGCGTCCCCATAATTCTCTTGATTGAGACCTTTTAGTTTTACGTATTGCACCTTTAGTCTGGGAGTTAGTTTTTTAATATTACTAATGTCCACCACCGCATCATTCCCGAGGCTGTCTATCAACTGAATTTGAAAGTTTAATTCGTTGGATTCGTTTGTCTCTTTTCCTTTTTTTGAATCTTCAGCTTTTAGCTCCCCGATGTCTCCTTGAGCCATTGAGAAAAGTAATGAAGAAGAGGAGTCAATAGGAATAGAGGATTCGAATGTAACCAAATAAGATGCTACCTGTTCTGTCGAATCTTTTTCCCATCCTAGTATGGCAGCGTTGTTGGCTTGAGTGTCTTTATCTCTGAATTTTAGAATGGCTTCGCGCCAAACTTTTAAATTCTTTGCAATAGTAGTAGCCCCCGATATTGTTCCGGTAGTGACATCAATATCTTCTTCAAAAGTAATAAGGTTTTTAGTATCAGAATCTTTGTAGGTATTGAGGAGTATTTGTTTTGGTAGCCAATCTTGGCCAACGGCAGCATTCTTAAATATACTATTGTAGTTCTTGTCGTTGTGTAGCACAGCTTCTGCAAATGCAGATATATAAACTTTTGCTATTTGCTGCTGTTCTTCCATAGACATCATGGGGGCAATGTTTAACAAATATTTCCCAGGGGCTCCGCCATCATACGTACCCCAAGTGCTGTTAAATTGACCGTGGTTGGCTCCGTGTACATACAAGCCAGATTTAAAATAGGATGAAGTATCTGTAAATGTGATTCGTTGGTATTGTCGATAACCAAAGAAGCTTGCCTCATCACTATCATAAGAACCTTGAATAGATAAATAATTAACATTTTCAAGGTCAATCCTTCGGTCGTACCTTTTGTCGGTGGGAGCAATGGATAAGACACCCTTAATTCCAAAATTGAAATTAAATATTTCGTTGGCATCATCGGGGAAGTGACTAAGCTTATTAAAATGAGCAGCTATAGGAGCCGCTTCACCACCTCTTGAATGCCCCGCAAGAATTACATTTTCCAGATCTGCTTTTTGGAATAACTCATGAGAAGAATCACTTGCCCATTCTTTCCATTGTTCAAGGTGCTTCAATAAAAGCCAA
>JBATLM010000079.1:0-14113 GCA_049289315.1 Cyclobacteriaceae bacterium | reverse complement strand
GGACGATGCCTACCCATACATTGAATCCCAACGTGTTGTTAAGTATCTCTCCGGCAGCGGACGCCATTACTGCAATAATCAGTATACCCAGAATCAGATAGGATATTTCGTAAGCGATCCATCCTTTTCCGATTAATTTTTTTAGTAGTGATTTGTAATCATATACTTGCCATTGCCTGCATGCTTCAAAGGTAAGTGTGGCCAACAATGAAAAACCAACAAGGATAGCAAGGCCGCTTATCCATCCACTCGCACCAAACTGTCCGCCATACTCAACAATTTCGCGTCCGGTGGCAAACCCTCCTCCTATCAATACAGATTGAAGAATAATGCCAGGAAGCATAATTTTGGCAAAGCGAGATTTTGACTGAGTCAGAGTGGCCATACTGTATCGGTTATGCGGATAAGATACAAGTTTGTGATGGATTCAGAAACACCGATGCAGCGCTCGGATTTGCTTGAATTAGAAAAATGGACTCAGAATAAAAATCAGGGTTCCTACAGCAATTACTACCCACAAGCCTAGGCCTAACAACAGCGGCCTCACACCTACTTTTTTTATGGAGGAAAAATTGAGTCCGGCTCCAATGAGAAAGAGAGTGAGGGTCATTCCTTTTTTTGAGAGAGGAACGATCCATTTACCTATATGTTGAACTTCATCTAAAAATGTGCTTGCTATCATGGCGACCACGAAGAGCAGAATAAAATAGGGAAATTTTATGCCCTTGTTTCTGTTGAACATAATGGCTGTGGCAAGTGCAATGGGCACGATCCACAACGCCCGACTCAACTTTACAGTAGTAGCTACTTGTAACGCCTCATTTCCATAGGTATGGGCTGCGCCTACTACAGAGCTTGTATCATGAATGGCAATGGCTGACCAAATTCCGAATTGATGCTGACTCAGGCTGAGCCAATGACCTATTACCGGAAAGACAAACAAGGCAACAGCATTCAATATAAATATCGTTCCTAGGGAGATTGACATCTCCTCTTCTTTGGCATCTATAATTGGAGATATGGCGGCTATGGCACTTCCGCCACAAATGGCAGTACCCAACGCAATAAGGGTGGTGATATTTTTTTTGAGCCCAAGCCATTTTCCAGCAACAAGCCCTGCAATTATAGTTACGCTGATACTGATAACGGTAAGCCAAAACCCGTCCTTACCCACCTTAGCTGCTTCAAATAGATTGATGCCAAAGCCTAAACCAATAATTGATACTTGTAAAAGTAGGGTAACGGCTCTTCGATTGTACGTGGGAAAGGGGTGGCCTAAAGCCAGCGAAAACAAAATGCCTGAAAGCAATGCTACCGGAGGATTGAAATAGGGGGTGAAACAAAGGGCAATTAAAAAAAGGAAAACAACAGCTGCTGTTATTCTCTTAGTTGGATATGCTAGTCTGATGACCTATAAATTTGGGATAGCAAATATTGTCTTGTTATTATGGTAAACCAAACAACAATTGGCTATCTGCCATTACTTCAGGTTATGATTTAGTTTTTCATAAGCCTCTCCAGTTCTTCAGGTGTTCTTGGCAGTGCATTGGTGAGTACTTCAACTCCATTTGAAGTAACTAACACTTCGTCTTCAGTAAAGACGGAAATATTTTTATCATGGTTGTAGTACCAGGGCTCTACCGTAAACACCATTCCCGGTGCGAGCTTAGCCTGAGGGTCATTAGGGTCACCAGTACTTAGGCCTAAATGGTGTCCAAAGAAGAGCCCAACCTGCATGTACTTTTTTTCACTTTCAGGGATGGCGGCATCAGCAACTTTTTTTAAGTCCGCAAAAGTTACACCTGGTTTTATGGCGGCTATTATCGCATCCGAAACTGCGGTTTCCATTGTAAGTATTCTTTTTTGCTCAGCGGTAAACTTTCCTGACACCGGAAAAGTACGACCCATGTCGCTCACGTAATTTTTGTATTCACAACCCACATCAAAAATAACAAGCTCCCCAGCTTCCATTTTTCTATTTCTTCTTTCGTAATGTGATGCCAGGATGCGCCATGGCCAAAGTGAGTTGGGGCCAGATTTAATGATAGAAGCGAAAGGAATTCTTGGAGAACCTTGCCTTTTAAATTCAGCTTCCATTTCTGCCTCCAGCGTTCGTTCATCAACACCCGGGGCAATATGCTTTACAGCTACCTTTATTCCCTGTACTGTGATGTCTGCGGCTTTCCGCAATGCAGCAATCTCAAGTGGCGATTTGATAATTCGTAGATTTCCAACCTCCTTATAGGCGCTTTCAATTTGTATGGTTGGGAAAGTTTGTTGCAAATGATGTACTAGTGATTGTTCAGTGCTCTTTGAAGAGATATAAGCTGTTTCGACTTCTGGCAAATCTCCGGATACATGCCCACCGGAATTAACTTTAAATCTTTTGTTTGCTTCTACATTTTTTTTGATGAACCCATCCAGTTCTTCAAATGGTCTGGTGTCAGAAATTCCACTTTTGTTTTTTGACTCAGCGTCATTTCCCAATGGACGACCAGGGAAATCATTTCTACGGGAAGCCGCTTCAAACCGGAAGTCAGAGGGTGGGGCAAATAGGATAATTTTTTTATCGTAAGAATCAATAACCAATATCGAGTTAGGAAACTCGAGTCCGGTGAAATAATTGAAGTCATCCAATTGACGGAACGTTTCACCATCTGATAACCCATCTCTTGATGGACATAAAAATATGCCGCCTTCCGAAGCATTCAATTCAGCCATTAGCTTATCTCGTCTTTGTGCATACTCCTCTATTGGAAATGGTAGGCTTGTCCATTCAAAATATTTCTGCACTTCTGTTTGTTGTGCAATGCCCATAAATGGGACGGCCATAACAATACAAAAAACGAGTGTTAGCTGAATTTTATTCGAAATGCTCATGATAGCGTACCGTTAGTTCATTTTTGAAAAAACAAGATAGATGATTTGAATCCACAGATAAAATTATGGTACCCTGATTTGATAATAATGCTTACATTAGGAATAACCAAAAAACTAAAACCCATGAAGATTTTCTACACTGCGCTCTTCTGTGCCGCTCTCACAATGGGCTTTGCGCAAGCCCCAAAGATGTCATCGAAAAAGATAGATGCCATTAAGACTGAAGCAGCAACAAAAATTGACGGCCGTGCTAAAATGGCACAAGTAATGGTCGATAAGGTATTCAGCTTTTCTGAGCTTGGCTTTCAGGAATACGAAACCGCAAAATACATCACCGGGATTTTAAAGGAGAATGGTTTTACCATTGAAATGGGAATAGCGGGTATACCCACAGCATGGATGGCGAAGTGGGGCAATGGCAAACCAGTTATTGCATTAGGAAGTGATGTGGATTGTATTCCCAAAGCATCGCAAAAACCTGGTGTTGCTTATCACGATCCTATTATTGAGGGCGCTCCTGGCCATGGGGAAGGTCACAATTCTGGAGTGCCCCTGAACGTATTGGCCGCAATCACTGTGAAAGAAATTATGGAACGCGATAAAATTCCTGGTACACTGGTGTTGTGGCCCGGTATCGCGGAAGAGCAGTTGGGAACAAAGGCTTATTACACACGAGATGGTTATTTTGATAATGTCGATGTGTGCCTTTTTACACACGTAAGTTCAAATTTGGGAGTATCGTGGGGAGAAGCATCAGGAACGGGGCTGATATCAGTTGAGTATACTTTTAATGGAGAATCGGCTCACTCTGCTGGTGCTCCCTGGAGAGGACGCAGTGCAGCTGATGCGGTAGAACTGATGAGTGCTGGATGGCAATATCAGCGCGAGCACCTTGATCCATTGCACAGGTCTCATCATATCATTTCCAATGGAGGCGATCAGCCGAATGTTGTTCCATCCAAAGCATCTATTTGGTTTTACTTCCGTCAGATTACTTATCCTGAAATAATGGAGTTGTATGAAAAAGGAAATAAGATGGCGGAAGGAGCTGCTATGATGACCAACACAACTGTAGATAAAAGGATTTTAGGTTCTGCTTGGCCACGTCACTATAATAAAACTGTGGCTACTACAATGTACGACAACATCAAAACTGTGGGTCTGCCTACATGGAGCAATGAAGATCAGATGCTGGCTAAGGCAGTGCAGCGGGAGGTAAACTCAAAAAGAGACACCACGGGTATGCCATCAAAAATAGAAGATTTGGAAGGCCCCATTACAACCCCTAGAAGCGGTGGCTCTGATGATATTGGAGACATCTCATGGAAGGTGCCTACTATCACATTGGGTTATCCTTCCAACATCCCAGGATTACAGGGCCATCATTGGTCAAATGCTATAGCTATGGCTACACCTATTGCCCACAAGGGAGTAGTGGCCGGAGCTAAAGTGCAAGCCATGACTATTTTGGATTTAGTCACAAAGCCAGAACTTGTAGAGAGTGCTTGGAAATATTTCAAGGATGAGCAGTCAAGTAAGTTGAAGTATCAGCCAATGATCAGTAAGCAAGACAAGCCTGCCATTCATTTGAATGAAAAGATCATGAAAGAGTTCAAACCAGAACTACAGAAATTTTATTATGATGAAACTAAGTACGGAAGCTACATGGAGCAGTTAGGAATTACTTATCCGACATTAAAGAAATAACTTTATTTTTTCTTAAAGAGAAGCCTGGTTTAATTAACTGAATCAGGCTTTTTTATTGTGATTGAATCACTCATCATAAAAATCACTTAAGGAACCAAAGTATACTTCGTTCCATCCATCTACAATATCTTCAAAGGCTTCATCTGGTATATTGGTATGTCTTAATTCTATTCTCCAAGCTAGCAATTGGACATGTATCCTTGTGTCAAGAAGGAGCATTAAGGAGAGGCTGCAAACTCATTTTTCTGTAAACAAAAAATAACATCAAGATTATAAACAAAATTGTTGAAATCTGACCAATAATGTCTCCATGGAGCATATAGAAAGTGACATGATCATTTGGGATTACCTCAAATTTGAATGCCATAATGCGTTCATTTGATTTAGGCAACCTAATGATAGATCCGTGTGGATCTATCATTGAAGTGAAGCCATTATTTGTGGATCGAATGATATATTTCCTGGTTTCAATTGCTCGGAGTGAGGCAATTTGCAAAAGACCTCTAGAAGCCCCTTGTGTCCATTCTTCATTGGAAAGAATTACAATAATCTGACCTTCAGATTTCAAACAGTTTTCTGAAAGTAGTTCTCCAAAAAGCGCATCATAACAAATAGCAATACTTACTGGTTGGTTTGGTTTAATAATGTTATTTCGTGTGCTATATTTTAGGCCTTCCAGTCTGAGAATTTTTAGCCGATGAAAAATTGGCAGAGGGATAAATTCCGAAAATGGAACTAACTTCTGTTTTATATATAAATAATTTTCATTAAGACTAATTATAATGGCTGCGTTAAAGTGCCTTTCATCACTAGCTAAGGTTAATCCACCAATAAAGGATGTTTTATCAGAGACCAATATTTGTTTTATCCTTCTCACGGTGGAACTCGTTTCAATTCGATCCTCACCAATTTCAATTCCGAGTGCACCTTCTGGCCAAACAACATAAGCAGTTTGATCAGAAATATATTTTTTGCTGGCCAATAAAAGTTCATTGAATGTTATTCTCATGAGCGAAGTGTCTTTATTGTTATTAGTATGAATTACCAATACCTCGCGCTCTTCTCCATTATAAAGAAATTCAATCTTACTGGAAATTAATGGAGGAATTATGAAACTGATTAACAATAGGATAAGCCCTAAAAAAAAATATTTGATATTGTATGTTAACAACATTTGAAAGGAATAGAATAAAAGAATATTTGTTAATAAAATCCAAAAGGTTCCACCTGAAACCCCAGTAAATTCATACCATTGAATAAATTGGATGGAGCCAGCCAAAGAGTTTCCTAAATTATACCAAGGAGTTAAAATATTGATGTTTGTATTTAAGTACTCCAGTGCTAACCAAGTTGTTAATAAAAAGAGGAGAGCAAAATGCAGTTTGAACTTACCTTTTATCGTAACGTATAAAGCCCATGGGATTGATAGAATTATTGAATTAATGAGTAGTAGGACTACAACGGTTTTGCATTCTATGTCAGTGAACAGCCCAAATCCCGAAAGAAAGTGGAAAGAAGAGATGGAGAAAAATCCTATGAGATATTTACTTTTTTTAGACTGACACAAGTAATGTTCAGTGGTAAACAGTGGGAATAGGAAGATGAATACTGTAAAGACCCTTGCTGTGTCCGCTCCCCAGCCTACGTGTAGGGCAAGTGGGCAAATAATCGCGATAAAAAGTCGAATAAGCACAAGAATCCATAATTCAAGTTTTGAATCGAAATTAAACATTGCCACAAGTTAAAAGCACCAGATCACTGACCAAGTTACCTCATGTAGGCTGATTAGGTCTGGTGCAATTACACACTATTTAATTCTTGTTTTGGTTGTTGGTAAGAAAGCAAAGAAGATGCCAGCAGAGGATAAGGGGTAATCGTTGCTGTTTAATTCAACCATTAAACGGGTTCCAATTGCGGAGCCACTAAGGGTCTTGAAACCAAATTCAACTGCATATCCCATCCGGAATGCAGATCCCCGACTTACGGCAGATGCAGTTTGGGTGGGAGTGACGATTCTTTCATACCTGTAACTTAGGTAAGGACCAGCAGCAATATAACCTTCAATTTCAGATGTTACTTTGAATGACAATGGCAAAATTACTGAAAGGTCTGTTGATCCAGAGCCAAGCCTTGCAAGATTTCCATTGCCGATATCAAAAGTGCCAGATCTAAATGCGAAATATGCAAGATCAACTTTTAGATATCGAATATAGCCTTGAAGAGAATCGCGCTTTAATTTGATGAATTTGTAAAAACCAGTGGCGACATAGCCATGTCTAAACTCATCGAGCTGATTATTTACAGGTGAGTTTATATTTCTATCTCTTCCCGCACTATTGCCAGCCATGGTGAATATCCCAAAAGGCAGTTCCCTTTTTGTGGCCTGCCCCCAAGCGCAAGAGGAAGCAAAGATGATAATGACATAGCTGCAAAATAGCCTCATCCTTTATTAAATTAATTATAGCTCATGTGGTCTTCTTTCAAGAAGATAATCAACACCTATGTACCCCCACGCAATAGCGGCAGCTGAAGCGGCTGCTATGCAAGGGGCAGTACAATTAGGATTATTATAAGCCGTTATCCAACCATTTACAGCAGCAATGAGTAAAACAACCCCTACAACGACATATTCTGTCCCTGCAGTTTGCAAAAAAACTTGATCCTCGGGAAAAAGAATAGGGGGGACGTTAAGTTTACCTATTTCTGGAGTTAGTCTATTGAAAACATTCCTTATCACGCTATTAAGGGCCAACAACTTAGACTTATCCTTATCAGGTAATTGTGAATTGTATATCTCAAACTCTGCAGTTGAGCTTATATCCTGAATCTGAAAGTAAGTCTTTGCTGTTGTCACTTCTTGAAGTTGCAATTTGATTATTTCATGTTCTAGGAACGTTAATGCTTTATCCTTTTCCGCATCGTTAAACAAAGTAATTACTCCTTCGGAATTTAATGCGTATCTACTTAGCCAAGAATTCATATCATCAAGTTGTTTCTCAGAAATTGAATACCCCTCACTATTCAGAACTTCAGTACACATTGCCTTAGCCAGAAGTAATCTTTTAGGATCCTTAATTCCTAAAGTTGGAGTTGTTTCATTGTAAGGCAATTCACTTATTTCTTTATATATGGGATGCTTAATCATTTTTTGAAAGAGATCCTCTACATTTTTACCAGTTTGTTCATGTGGGTTTACAAAGCCCATGTCTGCAACTTTAACATAATTATTTTGCTTAAATCTTTCGGATAAGTTATTCAACAATTGTTCCGTAGCATTTGTGTCATTTTCATTTTGAGCACAACCTAAGAAAATACTAAATAGAACGAACGTGGCGATACGAATTATTTTGGTTTTCATGGTATTTATGATTTTGTGTATCATCATTTAAACAGTGAAGCGAAAAATGCGGATGGAAAACATCCACTGTATGAACTTAGGGAATTACTTCTAATAATTTCGTTTGTATGTAAGAACAATGTATGTTTTAGATTTTAATTATAGAGGATTTGCCTAGAAATTAAATATAAGATTCTATTTTGAGGTATTTATTTTTAAAAATGATCAAACTCAACAATCCTCGTAAGAATCTCCTTGACTACAGTTGACAAGTAGGAGTAGGCAAGAAGTTGTCTTTAAAATAGCTGACCAACTGGCTTTCTATTCATCATAAAAATCACTTAAGGAACCAAAGTATACTTCGTTCCATCCATCTACAATATCTTCAAAGGCTTCGTCTGGTATATTGGTGTGCCTTAATTCTACAGAGGTTCCTTGTTGATGTTGATGTAAAAGAAGGGTAGCTATTGAGTCCTCCTTTTGATCACCAAAGTACCATTGCTGCACTATCTTTTTTCCCTCTACAAATTCCAGATTTTTTCCAGTAATGCTTCCTTCCCACAATGAAAACTCAGACCCGACCTCAGTAGACATTTCAGCCTCTTCCCCAGACCATAATTGAATAGTTGCTGGATTGGTAAGGGCGAGGAAAACATCCTCGGGGGGTGCCGTGATGATATAGTATTTTTTAAAGTCTTTCATGTGGCCTAAAACTTGGTGATTGTGGTTAATCCTGCAAATTAAAATCTTATTCGGCATTACAATTGCTTAATCCAGGAACGTACTATTTTTATTAACTTTGATATAATAAAAATCACTTGTATGATACGCATTAAGCATCTTTTAATAATTGGAGTGGCCTTTACCCTGGGAATGACCCCTGCCTCCGGGCAAATCCTTAATAAGATCAAGCAGAAGGCTGAAAAAAAGGCCGAAAAAGCTCTTGAAAAAAAGCTTGGATTAGGGGACGACAAAAATACCAACAATTCGAATACCCCAGGGGGATCGAGTTCGACTGGAAACAATGGCAATAACCCAAACAATACCACAGGTGGAGGCTTGATTACAACACCTCCCGATGTGCAGCAAAATATTGCTGATGCACAGAGTGCTTACAAATCCGGAAGTTATGGTGATGCCCGATACGCTGTACAGCAAGCGATGCTTGGTGTGGAGATGGAAATCGGAAATAAGATATTGAACTCTCTTCCTGAATCTATTAGTGGGTTGTCAAAAGATACTTCGGCAGATCAGGTAACAAGTACCGGGTTTGGATGGGTGGGTTTAACCATTCAACGAGAGTATAATAACAATGACAAAGAGTTCAGAGTGATGGTGGCCAACAACTCTATGATGATGTCGGCTGTCAATATGTATATGTCCGGTGGAGGATATTCACAAAGTACTGGTGGTGAGCAAAACTGGAAGCAAACAAAACTGAAAGGGCATCGCGCAATTATCGAGTACAATGAAGGGAGTGGCTATAAATTAAGTGTGCCATTAGGGCAATCGTCTTTGATCGTGTTTGAAGGAGTAAATTTTGCTAGTGAACCAGACATGATGAAGGCTGCTGAAGCAGTGGATGTGGATGGAATTAAAGCAACACTTGGCGAACAATAATTTTAAAATGAATCTAACGATGAAAAATATATCAATCCTTATCATCCTCTTATCCTGTTCACTTGCTACAACGGCACAGGAATTTGATAAAAATATTGCTTCTGCAAAATCAGCATATGGTTCAGGTGATTTGGAGAATACGCGCTTTGCCCTTGAGCAGGCGTTGCATGAGCTGGACATAACTATTGGGAAAGAAATTTTAAAACAACTTCCAACAACGCTGGGAGCTGCCAGTTACAATGAAAAAGATGACAACGTAACCGGAGGCTCTGGAATGGCCGCTGGCTTGTTCGTTCACCGTTCTTATGGAGAGCAAGGCAATGGCAGTATTGATGTGATTAACAACTCCCCCATGATCAATTCTATCAACGCGATACTTGCCATTCCTTTTATTGGAAACTCTGGAGATGGAACACAAAAAGTGGTGAAGATACAAGGGTACAAATCCGTGTTGAATAAAAATGAAACAACTGGTAAAACTGGATACACGCTTCAGATTCCAATGAACAATACATTGTTTACCATAGAGATGGATGATACCAATGAGAACGAGATTCAGTCATTGGCTAATACCATCCCATTGAGTAAGATCGCCCAGATGGCGCAATAGAATTTTAATTTAAAGTTCAAGGTTCAAAATTTGATGCTTTTAAATTTTGAACCTTGAACTTTTTTAATTTTGAGTTAGATAGATTAAATCTTCTCTTCTAACTCCTCTATCTTAGACTTCGCTTCTTCCTTTCCATAAAACGAGGCAAGTCGATAGAGTTCTAAAGCTTCTTTCCTTGTTTCTTTCTTTTTACGCGGAGCAAAATGGGTACGGTTTGCTACCATTTCCATGGTTTCAGCGCGCAGGAAATAAGCTTCGGCCTCATCAATTTTGGATTGCTCTAACATCTGGTTGATGTTCAATTCAAGATTAGTAATCTCATCCTGTGAAGAACTTAATTGTTGAAGCTTATCCGCCAATTCAGCTTTCTGTAAATCCACAGTATGTACCAGGTTTTCATTTTCATTTCTGTAACGATCTACCTGAGTTTGAAGAGCTGCCATTTCCTCGTTAGTAGATTTTAGTTCTGCCTTCAATTTTTTTAATGCCGATGCATAAGAGTTGGCTGCAGACTTGGAAGACTTCACTGAATTTTCCAATTCGTCAATTTTGGCCTGCGTTCTTTTTACGTGACCACTTAACTCTTCCATTCTTTGGGCATACTCGTCATATGAAGTACCTTCAAGCATACTGGTGCGAAGCACATTACGACTTACATCAATAGAATCCATCAATACTCCTACTTGTTCCAACGTGCTGGCCATTTCCTGGTTATTGGAGAGTTCAATTTTTAGCGAATCCAATTCACTTCTTAATTTTTCTTTTTCTCTAGGATTAAAATCACAGGCGCCTAAAATTCCAGCCATAGACAAAACGATAATTACTTTCTTCATAATTGTAAGGTTTTAGATTTTCCCTGATGGAATTACAATTCCTTAGCCAAATGAAAGTCGATTACTAAGAAACCTTCAAAAGAATTAAAAACGAGCTGAATCTGGGTGCAAACTCGAAGCGATTGGAATGCTAATCGTATTCTTTTATGGATTAAATTACACACAAATACACATGCTATGAGAAAAATTTTCCCCATCCTGCTGTTGATCTCTTTGGGCCTACAGGCTCAACATCCTCAAAATATTGTTCGCGAAGAAGTAATGATTCCTATGCGAGATGGGGTAAAACTGGGTGCTATTGTATACCGACCCGACCAACCCGGAAAGTTTCCAGCAATTGTATATCGTACCCCTTATGGGATTGATGACTATGATGCATACGCGCAGTTTCCCCTCAAAGCAGCCAAGCAAGGATATATGGTTTTTTTAGTGGACGTGAGAGGGCGATACAGAAGCGAAGGTGAGTTTGTTGCCTATAAGAATGAAAAACAAGACGGTTATGATGTAATTGAATGGGTGGGGACATCCACCTATTGTAACGGAAAAGTTGGGACTTATGGCGGATCTTACCCTGGCATTGTGCAGTGGCTGGCCATGTCGCAAATGCCACCACACCTTGCTGCTGCCGCGCCCGAGATGACCCCCATAAGCAGCCATCATTTCTTTTACTATGGGGGCGCATTTTCAATGCCTTGGCTCGATTGGTTTATGCCATTGATTATAGCAGACAAACGAAAGAAGGCTAACGATACATCAGGCACATGGGATGATACAAAAGCTTATGATGACTGGGTAAATAGTGATAGAAGAAAATGGTACGCATATAGGCCATTGATGGATCTGCCCATTCTTAAAAAGTATGCTCCGGAATATTTTGATTGGCTGAGTCACCCAGACCAAACCGAATGGTGGGACTTTGTAAATGTGGAGGAGGATTTTAAAAAATTTACAATCCCTGTCTTTCTTTTAAGTGGATGGTATGATGCGGGCTATGGACCAGAAGGTGCATCGCGGGCTTATCGCAAAATGCAGGCAGAGGCTGCCAATGAAACAGCGAAGAAAAACACTAAACTTATTTTAGGCCCATGGAATCATACCTCTTTGCATACGCGCAAAACCCATTTTGGGGAAATGGAGTTTTATGAATCAGCGGGATTAGATTACGACATTGAATTGCTCAACTGGTTCGATGAACATTTAAAAGGAATTCCAAATCAAAGTCAACTGCCACCAGTAAGTATATTTGTAATGGGGGAGAATAAATGGCTGGCAGAAAAGGAATGGCCATTGAGTAGGGCGGTGGCCACAGATTTTTACTTACATAGTACGGGTAAAGCTACGGTGAACAAAGCTGATGGCGAATTGAGTAAGGTAGTGCCTGGCCAGGAACAAAGTGATAGTTACTTATTTGATCCAGCTAACCCACTGTGGGATGTTTCATTTGAAAAATCGTATCCCTATGACCAAAAGGATAATGAGAGCAGAAAAGATGTGCTTGTATATACTTCAGCGCCATTGCAAGATGACGTAAAGGTTGTGGGAGAAGTAGTGGCTGAACTTTTTGTAAGCTCTTCGGCTAAAGACACTGACTTTTCAATCACACTGACTGATGTTTACCCCGATGGAAAATCCATCAATCTTTCAGGGATGGACGCAGGTTATTTGAGGATGAGGTATAGAAATGGATTTGACAAACAAGAACTGATGAAGCCCGGGGAGGTTTACAAAATTAAAATTGGCCAGCTACACACAGCTAATCTTTTTAAGAAGGGGCACCGGATCAGAGTACAAATTACAAGTAGTAAGGCACCTCACTATGATCCCAACCCCAACACAGGGACGGAAATAGCTACGGAGAAAAATTTGATACCAGCAACAAATACAGTTCATCATTCAATAAAGTATCCATCTAAAATTATCTTACCGATTATCCCAAAGTAGGCTTGCTTGCATTGTTTACCCAACAAAAATCACAAAATGCCGTTAATGGCTTAGTTACACTAGTGGCATAAACTTAAAATCAAAAGTTGTATCTTTGCAATCCATGAAATTGAAAACACATAAAGTTTTGACGGTTGGGGCGTTTATCTATGCCTTCATGCTGTTTTTTGGCTTTTATTTCATGGCCGCGCAAGCTGTTCCGGTTGTGATTGCACAAGAGAAAATAGTAGTGGTGCTTTCGGCTGATGACAACGCGAGCAACACGAACAGTCCCAACAAAAAGTCAAACAGTCTCAATTCAAGATTGCTTATCGAAGATGATGATGACAGTGCAAAGGATTTATTAAACGAAATGAATTTTAGCCCCGATGTCTATATCGTGCCTACGATAATTCATATAGAAACTTACGCTCCTTACCAAAAGGAGATCTCTACCCCACCACCCAAAGGGTAAATTCCTGGATGGGATAACCATCCTCATTTTATTTCACATTTACATTTAAGGATACAGTAAGTATCCGGACTTATTTCCGATGCGATATCTGCAGCTTAAACTGGCTGGAGTTTATGTGCATCAAAAAATTTTATCTCATGAAGTTATTTGATTCAACTACTATTAAGGGTGATTTATTTGGTGGTATCACGGCTGGTATAGTCGCACTTCCACTGGCTATGGCTTTTGGTGTTCAGTCTGGTATGGGGGCCGAAGCAGGTTTGTATGGCGCCATTGCTATCGGAATTGTTGCTGCCATTTTTGGAGGAACAAAAACTCAGATTAGTGGGCCAACTGGGCCTATGACGGTAGTATCATCATTGATTGCGGCCACCGCTATGGCTCAGGCACCAGATCTGGAGACAGGTTTGGCTATGGTACTACTTACTTTTTTTGCAGCTGGTGTACTGCAGATTGTTTTTGGATTAACGCAAATTGGTAAGTTGGTTCAATTCATTCCTTACCCAGTTGTTTCTGGATTTATGAGTGGTATTGGATTGATTATAATTTTTCTTCAACTCTTCCCATTAGTTGGGCACTCCTCACCAAACAAGATTGTCGATGTATTTGTCAATGTAATGACGCCACTCCAAAATATGAATTGGCCAGCATTTCTGTTGGGGCTTCTTACCATTGCAATTATTTACTTATTTCCACGTCTCACCAAAGTTGTGCCTAGCACATTGGTAGCC
>JBATLM010000078.1:0-30493 GCA_049289315.1 Cyclobacteriaceae bacterium | reverse complement strand
GGGATCCAGTGTACCAGCATGTCCAATCTTTTTGATTTTTAAAATGCCACGCAGTTTTCTTACTACATCAAAAGAGGTCCACCGAAGTGGTTTGTTGATGAGAAGTACCCTGTCCAAAGCTTCCGGTTCCATTATAGAACGGATAACTCTACATCCAAAAAGAAAAGAATAAGGATGAGGACGCCTACAATGATGCGGTAATAGCCGAACCATTTAAAACCATGGCGTGTAAGGAAGGTGATGAAGGACTTGATAGCAAACATAGCAACTATGAATGCGACCACATTGCCGACTAATAGCAGTACTATCTCGTTGGTTCCAAAGCTATTTCCCTCTTGATAAAATTTGAGAAGCTTATAAGCTGTGGCTGCAAACATGGTAGGCACTGCGAGAAAAAATGAGAACTCAGCTGCTGTTTTTTTATTTAGCTTTTGGGTCATGCCACCAATGATGGTAGCAGCCGAACGGGACACACCAGGAATCATGGCTATGGTTTGAAAAAAACCAATCTTTAAGGCCTTAGAATAAGTGACCTCATTGTTTTCTTTCTCTTCCGTGTCTTTAAATATCTTATCAATAAAAATAAAAACAATTCCTCCGAGGATGAGGGTAACAGCTACTACTTCTACACGCTCGAGTAAAGCATCTATGTAATCATTAAATAATAGTCCCAGCACTGCTGCGGGAATAAAGGCCACAAATAATTTGTAGTAGAATGAGAGGGACACGAAAAAACGCTTCCAATATAAAACCACTACCGAAAGGATGGCTCCTAATTGAATGGCCACGGTGAATGTTTTGGTGAAAGGATCACTAGCAATGCCCATTAAAGAGGATACAATGATCATATGACCCGTAGAGGAAACGGGTAAAAACTCCGTGAGGCCTTCTACTATGGCCAGTATAATCGATTGAAAAATAGACATGGAGATCCTTAATTTTTCTCCTTTGGCGTATAGAGAATAGCTACAATCTCAATGACAAAACCAGCCACTACAACGATAGGAGCCAAGGTGATGCCCATAAACCCAAAACCGTAGGGTTCTGAATCAAGTGCCATGAACGTAAACCCTGCTACTACAGTGAGTAAACCGATAACCATCAGTTGATAATTCTTTTTCGTAAAGGGAAGTTTGCTCATTATTAGTAGAGTTGATCTAGGGATAATTTTAAATATTTTCTCACTGCCCTGAAAGTACTTAGCAAGGCAACGACTACACCGGTAATTAATAGAATAGCAGCCAGAAATGTTAAACGTTCTGTGTTTTGAATGAATTGTAAATCTTCAATACGCTTATTGCCAAGCATGATAAGACTGCCAAGTAGGGCGGACGCGATCACTCCCGCTAGGAGTCCGTGTGCCATGGCCCGATAGAGAAATGGTCTTTGGATGAACCAGCTTGTAGCACCCACTAGCTGCATCGACCGAATGAGGAACCTTTGGGAAAACAAGGCAAGCCTGACGGTGTTGTTAATCAATAGCACCACGGTGAACAAAAGCAGAAGCGCAATTCCCAGAAGTATAATACTGATCTTGGTGACATTTTTATTGATAGAATCAATTACGTTTTCCACATAGTAGACTTGAAAAACGCCATTGATTTTTTCAACCTCAGCTTTAATTTCCTTGAGTTTTGAAGCATCATGGTACTCATCATTTATACTGACAAGAAAGGCGTCTTTAAGTGGATTTTCACCTAAGAACTGTTGAAAGTCTTCTCCTGTTTCTTCAATGAATTGCTTTGCTGCCTCTTCCTTGGAAACAAACTGAATGGCTCCCGCAGGTCTGTCTTTTGCCGTGAAGGGTTTTGCAGTTAATGTTTTTTGTATTTGAAGGCGTTGGGTTTCTGTAACGCGGCTTTGTAAGAACACCTGAACCTTAACAGTTTCCCTTACTACTCTTTCCAATTCCTTGGAATAGATAATAAGTGCACCGAATACACCTATAACAAAAAGTGCCAGTGAAATACTAAAGACTACGCTGAAGTAGGGGTAGCTACCCAGCTGCTTCTTTTTGATCTTGAATTTTGGAGTTTCTCCTACCATCAAGCCCCAAAGATAAGGAGATTGATGATTTATGCCTATGAGTTGACCAGAACGCTTTTAATTCTTCTTGCGGTACTCTTCTAGCTTACCCAGTAGCTCAGTATCCCTAATCATGATCAGAGGAACAATTTTATATTCTCTCTCATCCAGGTGATAATAGCTATTCTTATAGTATAGGAATATGCTGTGCACCGCTCCATTTAACTCAATAATTTCATACAAACTTGAGTCAAATGGCCCGTAAAGTGCCAATCTAGAGTCCTTGAATTGATAATGGAAAGAGTAGTTCTTATTGCTATCGACCAATTCCACCTCTACCGTTGAGGCAGATATTGTTGGTTTGTTGGATGGCTTTGGCGCAATCGTCTCCTCTAGATTATCATTCATATCCTCCGTAAGGTCGAGCACATCAATCTGAGGGGGGGCTACTTTCTCTACTTTGTTCGATTTCGCTGCCTCAGCGGTAGTATTATTTTGTTTTTTCTCTGGTTGAACTTTGGATTCTTCAATTGATTCATTGATAGTTTCTCCTTGTTCTTTCGGCTCGTCATTTGGTGTAAGTGGTTGTTCGGTGGTAGTTTCAGTCTGTGCCTGCACTTCTTCCGCAGGTGTAGATCTTAATCCGAAATAAAGTACGGTTCCTAAAATTACGGTAGAAATAGTGGCAATGGCAATTTTACCAGTGATGGCACTTGATGCTCCACCTATCGGTACATTGTTGAGCATCGCTTTTAGTTCAGCAGCTCTAGCTGATTTCACCCCCTCAATAATTCCTTGCTGTAAGTTGACTTCAGCTTTCAATTGAGGGTCTGCATTCATTTGCTCCTCAAATGCGCTTCTTGCACCGTCATCCATACGGTTGGTCAAGTAGTTTTCAACTAATTCAAATTGGCTCATTTTCTTAATCTAAAAAGTCTTTCTCAGAGTACTGAGATTTCACTAGTTCATCTAATTTCTGTTTGCATTTGTACTTTTTCGTCTTTGCGGTATCTGTATTTGCGAATCCCAGTCTATCAGCGATTTCCTGCATCGACATTTCATCAAAATAATAATACATCAAAACCTTCCTACAAGTTTCACCAAGCTGATTTAAACACTTGGCCATTATCTTCTCCCTTTCGGGGCTATCCATGTCTATCGTTACCGAAGAATCTTTAGCCTCATGGGACAGCCTCTTTTTTCTATCCAGCTCCTTCCTCCATAAGTTCTGGCATATACTGTATACGTATGTGCTGATCTTTGAGGTTAAAACTAATTTACCAGAGGTAGCTTTCTGCCAAAATACCACTAAGGCATCCTGATAAACATCTCTGGCCTCATCCTCCGTTCCACTATTGGTCATGACCAATTTGGTCATCATCCGATAGTATTTTTTATAAATGAACTCAAGAGCCTTCTCATCACCTTTCTTGATTCTCTCAAAGATCTCTATTTCGTCCATTTTGGAACCTGATTTGTATACTCTGAATGCCACTGCTGGTAACCTTGTTATGTGTTAAATGGAAGTATTAAGGGTTAAAGATCGTTAAATTCAGATAAACAGTGGTCATTCATACCGATCCCATGTTTGAGTACGATAAAATGGACCCCAGTAACCCCTCACTTTTAAATTATTTCCCTCTACCCAAAGCTTGCAACGATATACCTTACCTACTTTAGGATCGAGAATAGTACCACCACTGTACCCTTCTTCATCGGCTGTCATATCCAAGATAATCTCCATCCCTAATACCTTCTTGTTATAGCGCTTATCATCTTCGGGACACTCACTACACAATGGGTCAGGGTCTTCGTTGGGTGTTCTAAATAACTCAATGATCTTGCCATATGCTTTGCCGTTGCGTTCTACTATTTCCACAACAGACTTTGCTTCGTTGGTTTCATCATCAATAGTCTTCCACTTACCCATAATGCCCTGAGCATTACTGTTAAGAACAGTGGCAAGGAGAAGGAGAGGAGATAGGATTAACGAATTGTGCATGCACTAAAATAAATAAAAAAAGGCCATGCATTAACTGCATGACCTTTTAATTCTGTAGGACGAAACTATTTTACTTCTTCTACCTTTTCAATGATGGTATCATTGTTTTCGGCAACAATCTCGGTCTTTACTTCATTTGGAATTGTTGAAGCTGTAGTGTCATCTGATTTTACCAATAATGGGGCAATTACCAGGGCTACCACAGACATCAATTTCAAAAGAATATTCAATGAAGGCCCAGATGTATCTTTGAATGGATCACCTACGGTATCTCCAACAACCGCTGCTTTGTGTGGCTCTGACTTTTTGTAGAACATCTCACCATTGATCTCAACACCTTCTTCAAAACTCTTCTTTGCATTGTCCCATGCACCACCAGCATTGGATTGGAAGATCGCCATCAATACACCACATACAGTAACACCTGCAAGCATACCACCTAATGACTCTACTCCGAAGCCAGGCATGAAAGCAATAATTACCGGAGCAGCAATTGCCATTACACCTGGTAGCACCATCTCACGAAGAGCAGCTTTGGTAGAGATATCAACGCACTTGCCGTACTCCGCTTTTCCATCTGCATCCTGAAATGTTTTTTGATCTTCAGCAGACCATTCTTTCATATCCTTCTCACCATTCTTTCTCATCACTCCCAGAGCGGCTTTTAATTCAGGGATGTTAGCAAATTGTCTTCTTACTTCTTCAATCATGGCCATAGCGGCACGACCTACTGCACCCATTGACAATGCTGAGAATACGAACGGAAGCATACCTCCAATAAATAAACCAGCCATTACATTGGCTTTGGAAACATCTATTTGACTAAGATGAGCTGTGGTCATGAACGCTCCAAAAAGTGCAAGTGCAGTAAGTGCTGCTGAACCGATGGCAAAACCTTTACCGATAGCGGCAGTAGTGTTACCTACAGCATCCAATTTATCTGTTCTTTGACGTACTTCTGGAGGTAACTCAGACATCTCGGCAATACCACCTGCGTTATCTGAGATAGGGCCGTAAGCATCAACAGCCAACTGGATACCCAAATTGGAAAGCATACCTACCGCTGCAATGGCGATACCGTATAATCCACCAAAATTGAACGCACCAATTATCGCTAAGGCAAGAATTAGGATTGGAATAGCAGTAGACATCATACCTACTCCAAGGCCAGCAATAATGTTGGTAGCGGCACCGGTTGATGATTGACGTACAATGGACAGCACAGGTTTTTTACCCATCGCTGTATAGTATTCTGTTACTAGCCCGATCAAAAGACCGGCCACCAATCCGATAACGGTGGCAATGAAAATACCAGTAGCGTTATAGAAATTTCCTTTTTCAGGATCTGTCCATGCATACAATGGATCCTTGAACCACCATCCTTCTGCAGGCAGCATCCAATTGATGATAAACCATGAAGCAATGATCATGATCACAGCAGATACAATCTCTCCTGTGTTCAATGCTTTTTGCGGGTCGCCACCTTCTTTCACTTTTACAAAGAAGGTACCGATGAATGACATTAAGATACCTGTTCCGGCCAATACCAATGGCAATAGTACCGCAGACAGACCACCGAAATTATCAGCAAAACCAGGAACCATAAACGCAGCTCCCAACACCATTGTACCTATAATTGATCCAACGTATGATTCAAATAAATCGGCACCCATACCGGCTACATCACCCACGTTGTCACCCACGTTATCAGCGATAGTCGCAGGGTTCAAAGGATGGTCTTCAGGAATACCGGCTTCCACTTTCCCTACAAGATCAGCTCCCACATCGGCAGCTTTGGTATAAATACCACCACCTACACGAGCAAACAAGGCAATTGAAGAGGCTCCGAATGAGAACCCGGTTAATACCGTTATTACTTGAGTTAAATTAGCTTGTGTGTCTACACCATAAATAGAGGCGTAAATGATGAAAAGGACACTTAGTCCAAGTACACCAATTCCCACAACACCCATACCCATAACTGATCCGCCTGTAAAGGCTACTTCAAGGGCACGTTCTAAACTAGTACGAGCTGCTTGCGTTGTACGCACGTTGGCCTTAGTAGCCACACGCATACCTATAAATCCTGCAAGAGCAGAACTAAATGCCCCCAATACGAAAGAGATTCCTACCAGAGGTGAGGAGGTTTCGCTGCTGGCTGTGAATGCCAATAGAACTGCCACACACGCCACAAATACAGACAGTACTTTGTACTCTGCTTTCAAAAAGGCCATTGCACCTTCGGCAATATGACCAGCAATTTTTTTCATTTTGTCAGTACCGGCATCTTGTTTAGATACCCAGGCACTTTTCCAAATCACATACAACAAGCCCAACAATCCGAGGATGGGCATTACATACAATACACTCTGCATACAGGTTAGATTTATTAATAACTCAAATGCCCGTTTTATTGACGGGCAGGGCCTCTTAAAAAGCTCCGCAAAGATAGGATAAGCATCAAAAAATTAAAATATAACTTGACCTTGCTTGGCTACAGTGAAAACAGCTGTTTTAGACTAATCCACAGCCTTTTCTTCAAAGGGTCATCCCCAAGCAGGGTGGTTAGGCTGTCGACCAGCACCAATTGGGTTTCAGGAGTAGTTATTATCTCATAGGTAACGATTCCCGGAGCATCAATTCCAAAGCCAATCAGATGGGAAGGTTTTACTTTCCATTCAGCCAAGTTGAGTGATTTCATTTCAACAATGCGCACAGCAGCCAGACTTAGTTTTACAGAGTTCAGAATTTTGGATAAGAGCTCAGTCTCTTTTTCACCCAAATCCTTCCAGCTTGTATTGATAACTACAGTGGTGGGTGATGGAAGAATGTAAAGATCTTCTGTGAAGGTGGCTTCATCACTGTTCATAGTCAAAATCAGTTTTGTATATCGAAAATAGATTTCAATTCGTTGGCATCTTTTGGATCCATCCGTTGAGCAAGAATTAAGCGGAGTTGTCGTCTTCTGAGCGCTCCATCGAATTGTATTTTCTCATCCTCAGTTTCGGGTTCCACCTCCGGTACCGGGGTAGGGTGACCGTCCTTATCAAGCGCTACAAAAGTGAAGTAGGCCAAATTGCTGTCTAATTTCTTTTCGCATGGAATATCTTCTGCTTCCACCTCAATTTTTACCTCCATAGAAGTATTAAATGATCGGGTAACCTTAGCTTTTAGGGTAACTACGTTTCCTAATTGGATTGGGGATTTGAAAGAAATGTTGTCCACCGAGGCGGTAACCACTACGTGATTGGAATGCTTTTGTGCGGCTATAGCCGAAACAATATCCATCCAGTGCATAAGTCTTCCTCCCATCAGGTTGTTAAAAGTATTGGTGTCGTTAGGGAGTACCAATTCTGTCATGCTAACTAACGATTCCCTTGGGTGCTTCTTTTTTCGCGTCATTAAAGTGCTGGTTGTACTTGAATTCAGTCTGTAAAAATCAGAAAAAATAACCAAGTAATGGCATCGACAGGTAAGCAACTGTTGGTGAGTTCATTTGAGGAAAGAAGGAACCGAGGATTCTTAATTTACTGCCAGCCTTGTTGACCTTTTAAAGGAACAAAAGCAAAATAGTCGAAGGCCTCTTCCAAAAGCTTGCCTCCTCGTTTTGTGATTTTCAACATCTTCTGTCTCTCCAGGTCTCCCACAGGTATGATAAGTACGCCACCTTCTGCCAACTGGTCGGTGAGGGCAGTGGGAACTACTGGTGCTCCGGCCGTAACTATGATTTTGTCAAAAGGGGCTTTTGAGGGCATACCCTTTGAGCCGTCTCCGTGGATAAAGTACGGTTTATAGCCTAATTGAGGCAAAAATGCCCTTGTGCGCTCAAATAGGGTCCTGTTGTACTCTACAGTATATAGTTTCACTCCCAATTCCAAGAGTATACAAGCCTGATAACCCGATCCAGTGCCAATTTCCAGCACTTTATCTCCTGGCTTCACATCGAGCTTTTCAGTCTGAAATGCTACTGTGTAGGGTTGAGAAATGGTCTGTCCCTCACCAATGGGAAAGGCCTTGTCCTCATAGGCGTGGATGAGGAGGGCATCATCAAAAAATACGTGCCTGGGCACCTTTCCTATGGCCGCCAATAGCCGCTCATCACCAATGCCCTTCAAACGGAGTTTTTTGACCAGTTTGTTGCGGAGCCCTCGTTGTTTATAGTTGTCTTCTACCATGTAAATTTGTCGCAAAAAAGGCCAATTTTTCAGGTTAAACAAAGTTTTAGAATTTTTGTAGGAAAAGTGAAACTGAAGCGGCTATCTTAGGGTTCTCTAATACACAGTCAATAAGCTTTTTTGCCATAGCGTTAAAACTGTGTGAACCTGACCCTTCACAGTAGGAGTGGTATCCCCACTAACTACTGGCTGGTCAGGGAATATTTACAAAAAAACCTCGAAATTAGCTTTTTTTCGAGGTTTTTTTGTTTCTGACCTTAAAATCCTAAGATGACAAAAGGGGCCCAATAATAGGGGGCAGCATAGGTCTTTTCTTGGATCATCTTCAATTTTGAGGCCCTCAAAGCACCTGAAAAATCGTTGTTGTTTTTAGCTAATAATTCAGTGTAAAATTCTTGCATTAATTGAGAGGTGGAGGCGTCTGCAACGTTCCAAAATGAGACAATAATACTTCTGGCACCAGCGTATACTAATGCTCGGGAAAGTCCTATAACACCTTCTCCTTTCGAAATTTTTCCAAGCCCAGTTTCACAGGCAGAAAGTGCTACTAATTCTGCATTTAATTCGAGATTATAAATTTCTCCTGAATACAAATTACCATCTTCATTAGCACCCTGATTGAGAAATATTCTAGAGAGTTCAGGGTTCTCTTCATCTACAATACCATGTGTGGCAAAGTGGAGGTATTTGTAATCTTTAATGGATGGTGATTTGATCTGATCTTCGTCAGCTTGAGTCTTTATAAGTGTTTCACTTTTTAAATTCCGAGAACTAAAGAGTTGTGCAATCGCTTGTACTTCTTCTTCTGTTCCAGGCAATGTACTGAGGTTGCTGTTGGATGCAAATTCAACTGGTGCACATAGTAAAATGGAAGCAGGGGCTGCGGTTGCGGCAGCATTGTCATCCTTTTGAAGAATTAAACCAGCTGAAAACTCATAGCTTATACTATAGTCATTGAGCAAGTAGGGCAATTGTCCATACTCAGGGGTGCCTTTTACAGATTGACTGAACAATGCCTCAAAAGGAATAACTCCCATGCGCCCTGTTGGGATAATGACCAAATGGCTAATGCCCTTTGGGAGAGAGGGGATAATGCTCTTGGATAATGTCGTTGAGGTGTTGATGTAGGTATTAATCTCATTATAGAAGAGACTATTTCGGAGCCCGGTAATCAATTTGTCGAAATCTGCAGGGATCTCATTATCAATGATTTTATACTTATCGTTAGAGATGACAAAGGTGTAAAGTCTGTTATTCTTTTCGTCAATGAAGTAGCTCAGGATGGCTGACTTACTATCCAGCCTGGATTGGATTTCGGCAATGGAAGGCGAGGCGGAGTTGAATTTTAAATTATAATACTCCGGAAATTTTCCTTCAAGGTTTTTTACAAAAGCCTCGTAGTCGCGGTTTACTTTAAATAAAATATCGCGCAATGATTGCTCTTCCTCAGGAGATGGTTTTTGAGCCAACTGTTGATTACAATAAGCTGCGAGTGCTTTTAGGTATTTCTCTTCTTCCAGAAGTTCGGATGGAATACCTGCAAAAGATTTAGCATTAGAGTCTGAGATAGCATCCTGTAACACAGCAGATTTACTTTTCTCAGCGAAGTAGAAAGTCAATTCTCTGAACGGTTTTTTCTTCCAGGCATTCAGGGCCAAAGTGTGGGCTACCCTTACGCCATCAGCATAAACTTCACTGGCAATCACGCCCAGCGCAAGCTTATCACTTTCACTGTTAATTTGATTTCTGAGTTTTTCTATCAATTCATCGCACCTTTTGATGGATTCCATGCTCAGGAGGAGGTCAGCAAACTTCAGGGTCGCTCCAAAATATTTGGATTCTAAGGCTTCTGCCTTAAAAAGGAGGGAGTACAGCAGTACATTTCCGTTGTAGAAATTCTCACCATCGGGGTTGATGGCAGGATCGCTACTGTTAAAGTCTTTTACATTGGCTTGCAATGCTCTTTGGTAATAATTGATGGCTTCATCGTACTTTCGCTGTGCCAATTCCAGATTGCCAATTGCGTTTAATGTGGAGGCAATATCCGGGTGTTTCTTTCCATAACTGGCTTCATACATTTTCAGGGCACGATCGAAGTAGCCTTCTCCTGCTTTGGTATCGCCCATTTTCACATAGGTCTGCCCCAGATTTGAAAGCACAAAAGCTTTTGATGGATGGGCCTGAGGGTATACCTTTTCCCAGATGTTTAGGGCAGTTTCCAGACTGTTGACCGCATCACCATAAAACTCAAGTTCACGATAGATTACACCCAAGTTGGTGTTGGCAATAGCAATCTTTGGATGCATTTCTTCATGAAGTTGTTGGTAGATCGCCAGTGACTGATCATAATAATCAAGTGCCTTTTCAGTATCCAGCGTAGTGTATACTAGGCCCAGGTCATTATAAGTAGCGGCAATGAGTTCATGGCTCTCGGGCAATGTTTCTTTTCTTAATGATAATGCCTTCAGGAGTTGCTCTTCTGCCTGTTGGGATTTACCTGTTACATTATAAACGATGCCCAGAGTGGCAATGGCTTCTGCAGCCTCCAGCGATGAACCCTTGCCTGATTGTTCAAAGGAATTAATAGCGGATTGAAGTGCTTCCAGTGCCAGGTCATTTCTACCTTCATTGAGGTAAAGTGTTCCTTTGTTCGAGCCTAGCAGTGCAGCGGCAAAGTCTTTATCTGATGTGAGTTGATCAACCGCTACTGATATTTTATCAAGTAGTTCACGACCTTGGTCCAGCTGACCTGACCGAATAAGAGCCTGCACTCTCTTACCATTCATCTGTAGGCTAGCCAGGTTGCTCTCAATATTTTTTCCTTCTGTTACACGGATTACTTCTGTGTAATTAGCGTCCAGAAGCAGGGCATCGAGTGTTTCTAGTGTGGCGTCCTGCGCTAAAAGCGAAAAAGACAAAAAGGATGATACGAGGAAAGGGATGATAATCTTTTTCATATCAGAACCTGTAGTAATAGCTTACTGTTGTTACCATTTCGCGGGTAAGTCCATCGGGGTTTACTTCTCTATCGGTAAGTTTCATGCCCATTAACAATCGAATTCCTGAGCGCACGTTGAAACTGTATCCAAATGTGCCTATCGCTGACAAAGCCATACCTGTCGTTCCATCTAACTTTCTTCTCAAGCCAGTTGCTGGATCCAGTATGGAGTCTTTGGTGATCCTGATTATGGGTAAAGCACCTATCGAAGCATTGAATTGGGAGAACCTGAAATTGCGCTCTGCGCGAAACATGATGTCGGTACCTCGCTTTAACAGGTTGGATTGATCGTAGGTTTTTACATAGTTGAAATCGGGATAAACGGGTTCTCTCCACTCTTCCCAAACAAAAGTATTTTCAATTTTATTAAAAGGATGTTGCAAGCCGGTTGCGAAAAGCCAATCTCTTGTTTTGACTGAAATCCCTGTGATGAAATCATAGGTACCAAGGCTGGTTTGGTAATACATGGGGAAATCGATGTCGTTTCTAGTGGGGTCCGACAAGTCTGCTTTATTGGAAGGTATTTTGGCGCCAACGGTAAAGTTGATGTCGTATTTGTCCGTGGTCTTCAGGCTTTGTGTCAGGCTCAACGAGATGTCACTCATTCCGCTGGTTTCTCCAAAATTTCCTTTCACAGCTTGGTAGGGGAGTTTCACCTGGAAAAATGTTTTGGGTGTAATGCTAAAGTTCATGTCAGCGGTAGCTACAGACACAACAGGAGAGGTAGTGGTAGTACCCCTGTAAAAGCTGAATTCCATGGAGCGCAGTTTGAATTCTACTTTTTTGTTGAAAGGCTGGTCGGGCTTCATTGCTCCCATGGTGCAAAATCCAGCATCGCTACAGCCCTGACCTAAGGCTGTTAAAGATATGCCCACAGCCAGTATGATAATTACAACACGAATCATGTCGTAAATTCAAGATTTATCAAGCAATAGTCAACTGTATACAGGTAATTAGATTTGCAATTACCCTGACAAATTGAATTTACATGCCCAGGGACTGATTCTCAATAGAAGCCAATTCAACTATTTTCTCGTACTCGGCAGGATTGAGGTCGTTGAAGAAGTAGTGCACCGGATTGACATGCCTGTTATTAATAAATACTTCATAGTGCAAATGGGGTGCTGTAGAAAGTCCCGTATTTCCCACATAGCCGATTAGCTCTCCCCGCTTTATCTTTTGCCCCTGGCTTACAGCGAAGCCATGCATGTGTGCATAGCGACTCCTATATCCAAAGCCATGATCAATTTCAACTGTTTTTCCGTACCCACTAAAACTTACATTGACACGATCCACAGTGCCATCAGCTGTGGCGTAAATAGGCGTACCAATAGGAGCAGAGAAGTCTATGCCTGGATGCATTTTCTTCACTTTGTAAATAGGGTGAAATCTCAAACCATAACCAGAGGAAAGTCTGATTAATTCTTTGTTAGAGATTGGTTGAATGGCGGGTATGGCGGAAAACAAAAGCTCTTTCTTTACTGCGAGCTGTACCACTTCATCCTGAGATTTTGATTCTATATATACCTTTCTTCTAAGTTTATCTACGTGCTCGCTCAACATCACAATGATGTCCTCATTGACAATGTCTTTGTTCTTAATATCCTGATAGCGATCTACACCCCCTATACCAGCATTTCTTATTGAAGCCTCAATGGGTTCTGCTCCTAACACTGCGCGATAGATATTGTCATCCCGGTGTTCCATATCTGAAAGAATACCATCCAGTTGCTGTACTTCTCTACCTAGGTTTTCATAATAGTATTGGAGTTCTGCCACTTCATTTTTTAACAACAACTCTTTGGGTGATTCAAAGTAGGTAGTATATAGCAGCAATAGACCAACGGCCATAATCAACGTGAGCGATAATATTCCTAGCGTATTGAGGATAATATCTCCCGTAGTGGTTTTAACCCTTTCGTATTTACACGTCTCGGTGTCGTAATAGTATTTTATCCTTGCCATGGTGTCTTATACTTTTGCTGGCCTAAAAGGTTTAATAATTTCTTCATCACACTCCAGAAAAGGTCCTTCCAGCAAGTCGATACAATAGGGTATTGCTGGAAATACTGCATCTAAACATTGTCTGATGGCTTTTGGTTTCCCTGGTAGATTGACAATAAGGGTATTGTTCCTTATCCCCGCAGTTTGCCTTGATAGGATGGCTGTGGGCACATATTGAAGACTGACTGACCGCATTAACTCACCAAATCCAGGCATCATTTTGTTGCAAACAGCTTCTGTGGCTTCCGGTGTTACGTCACGCAAGGCAGGGCCTGTTCCCCCGGAGGTTACGATGAGACAGCACCCTTTGTTGTCGGCCATGTCTTTCATGGTTTGTTCAATCAGATCCTGTTCATCAGGAATGATGGCATATTCTTTCTCCCAGTTACTAACAAGGTAGTCATTGAGTGTATCCACAATGGCTTTACCTGGCAAGTCTTCATAGATGCCTTTGCTTGCTCTGTCCGAAATATTAATGATGCCTATGCGTGCAGTCATTTAGTGTTGACTTTGTGAAGAATTTTTTCAGACCGGCCTTTTTTGAAAACCTGTCTCCCTTTATTGACACCTGCTCTTATAACTTTTTGTTCTTCTTCCGGAAGGGCAATGATTTCTGTGCACTCAGCTGAACAGCAACCATTCATCTTTTCTGCACATTCTTCGCATTGAATGAAGAGTAAATGACACCCATCATTTTTACAATTGGTATGGGCATCACTTGGCTTGCCGCATTGGTGGCAAACGCTAATGATGTCATCAGAGATGCGCTCTCCCAGCCGTTCATCGAAAACAAAGTTTTTACCTATAAACTTATTTTCAATACCCAGTTCGTTGGCTTTTCTTGCATATTCTATAATGCCTCCATTCAGCTGGAATACATTTTGAAAGCCCTTGTGTTTGAGCCAGGCACTTGCTTTTTCACAGCGGATGCCTCCGGTGCAGTACATGATCACATTTTTTTCTTTTTCCTCTTCCAGCATTTCAACAACTGCGGGTAACGAATCCCTGAATGTATCTACATCTGGGCAAATGGCATTTTTAAAATGACCCACCTCGCTTTCATAATGATTGCGCATGTCCACTATAATAGTGGAAGGATCTTCACTCAATTGATTAAACGAAGAGGCGTCCAGGTGTTGCCCGGAGTTAGTCACATCAAAAGTTTCATCGTTAAGGCCATCAGCCACAATCTTCTTGCGGACAAGGATCTTCAGTTTGAAAAAAGACTTTCCGTCATCATCCACAGCTATGTTGAGCCTTACATTATTAAGGAAGGGGATGCCGTATAAATAGGTTTTAAAATCATTGAAGTACTGTGTAGGCACACTGATCTGAGAATTGATTCCCTCGTGGGCTACATAGATTCGACCCCACACTTGGTGCTGATCCAAACCGGCATAGAGTTCGTCCCTGAAAGCCTGAGGGTCTGCAATCTGGTGATATTTATAAACTGAAAGGGTTGTCCTTAGGTAGGGGATGTCTTTCAGTTGATCTTTTAATATCCGCTTGTCAATACGGTTATACAGGGCCATAGCGTAAAAAATATTGCTGCAAATTTACGTAAAAGTTGAGTTTTTAGCAATCTAACTTATTATAAGTCAGTGAATTGCTAATCAGGGGTTTGTGGAGGAAGGCTCGAGTTGTCCTTTCAATAGCAGGTTATAATCTTCACATTGAAGGTATCCTAGCTTGTTACAATAGGGGCATGTTTTGTAGGTATCGCTCACATATCCTTTTTTTATGATCACCGTTGAGCCTTTGCAAACCGGGCATGTAACTTTGCCAGAAGGCCCACAATCGATATCGTAATCCTGTGAAAGTACCTGGCCTGCTTGTCGTGATTCCACCAGCCTTTCTTTCATCAATCCTTCCTCCGCACTTTTTAATCTTTCCACAGCTTGTGCAGAATACTGACCTGTGGTGCCTTTCAATTGAATGTATTTATTCAACCAATCCACACTTTGTTTGAAGTTGTCCAAGTGAAATGAATTTTCACCAAAGTAATAGACCAGATCAGAGGGAACACTTTTAGAGCTTCGTAATAATTGTCGGAATTGGGTATCGGCCAATAAGTACTCACCACTTTGAGATAGTTGTATAGCTGAATCCAACCGCTGGTTATAGGCCAGAGTTTCAGAAGCTTGCCGTTGCTGCTCAAACTCCCTTATCTTTTGTTCTTGTGTTTGGGCAACAGCCGCAAACTGAAACAACACGATAAACAGAATGGGAATTATAGTTTTCACTTTTTCAAAATTATAAAAACAACTTCTTGTCCAAGTCAAGCCATTCCAGTGTGGAGTTACTAAATATATCCTCCTTACTTTCCTGACTGATATCCATCTCTTCAATAAACTTGCCAATTTCGAGATCACCTAATGGAAACGGATAATCTGATCCTAAAGTTATTTTTTTTGTCCCCTGCAGTTTGATCACGTACTCCAGCATCATGGCATCGTGCGTGATGCAGTCCACCCAAAATTTTCCCAGGTAGTTGCGTGGGTTTACATTGTTGTCAATGGCCACAAGATCAGGACGGCAATTAAAGCCATGTTCGATCCGGCCGATGGTTGACATAAAGGAGCCTCCGGCATGTGCGAAATTTACCCTTAGGTTGGGGAGCCTTTCAAAGATGCCCCCGAAAATCATAGAGCACATAGCACGAGATGTTTCCGCAGGCATACCAACCAGCCAGGGAAGCCAGTACCGTTGCATTTGTTTCATACCCATCATGTTCCAGGGATGAACCAATACCGCCATGCCTAACTTTTCACAGGCTTCGAAGATAGGGTAGAACCTTTCTTCATTGAGATTTTCATCGTTGATGTTGGAACCAATTTGGATTCCCTTCAACCCGATCTTTTTGCAACGTTCCAATTCTTGAACCGCCAGCTCTGCGTCCTGCATGGGCACGGTGCCCAAACCGATATAATTCTTTGGGTATTGAGTTACCATTTCGGCAATGTGATCATTGAGAAACTCTGAGACGGTAAGGCAATCATGGGGTTTGGCCCAGTAAGAAAACATAACCGGGATGGTGCACACTACCTGTACCTTGGTGTTGAATGCCTCGTACTCTTTTATTCTCAGCTCCGGATCCCAGCAGTTCTCTTTAATTTCTCTAAAAAACTGGTTGCCCTTCATCATCTGAGCAGCTCCCTTTTTGTGGTGGTTCAGATAAATGAAATCTCCATACCCGAATTTGTCGCTCCATTGGGGCAGTTTCTTCGGAAGGATGTGTGTATGGGAGTCTATTTTGAGCATTTCTGAAAAGGGCAATCCTCAAATTTACGAATAAACCGTGGATGTCGGAAAGGCAGTAACCTTTAATCTATGAGTGATTTCTGGTCGGTTGTAAGGTCATCCTGAAAGCATTGAATCGAAGTGTAAATAATTGTACATTAAACATATTTCAAAAGTCATTCTATGAGAACATGTATAAAGTTTTTTGTTATTGGTAGTCTGCTACTAGCCCTGGCTTATGATGCTACGGGACAAGCATCAAGAACTGAGTCGGCTGATAGTGTTATGATCACCATTTTCCTTAAACATCAGCAAGACAAGAGCCTGGACTCGCTCGGTAAAATACAGGACAAGAATAAGTTTCGCGAAATGTTTCCGCCAAAATCCGCTCGGGTTATTTCCTGGTATGTAATGATGGGGATTGGACAAGTGGTAACCGTAAAAATACCTGGTGGAGAGCTTCGTACACTTAACCTATCCATTGAGCGAGGAGCTTGGGGTGCGTTCAATACTGAGTTTTACCCGACTTATGATTTGTGGCCTGTTATAAAAGCTCGAGAATTGCAAAAAGACGGAAAAGTCGAACCCTAAGCATTAAGAAAACTAAAATGATGGAAAAAGAAATTATAAGGAAAGGAGAAGGTGAAAACTATAACTACTCTCAAGATCATTGCTTTATCAAGCTTTCTTCTCACAGAACCAATGGCGAACTGAGTTTTGTTGAAGATACGTTAAAGCCTGGCTTCTCTTTAGGGAGGCATCATCACAAAATCATGACAGAGGTTTTTTACATACTGGAAGGAGAGGTAGAATTGATTTTTGATGATGAGTTGATAACAGCAAAGCCGGGTGACACGATTACCGTTCCACCAAATGTATGGCATGCCGCGAGATGTGAAAAAGGAGGAAAAATGCTCAGCATATTCAAAAATGGCCAGTTTGATCTTTACCTGAAAAAACTGTCTAAGCTGACTGACAGTGATTTTGCAGATGCTGAATTAATGAAATCGATTTCTGCTGAATTTGATATATACGCGGAATAACCGCACCAGGTTCGTTTCCTCACGAACCATGATGCAATCAACTTAACTTCCCTTTTTCTTAGGTACCGGATCGTACCCACTTGTGCCCCAGGGGTGACAACGACCAATTCTTTTCATTCCTAGCCAAGTGCCTTTGAGAGGCCCCCATTCCTGTATGGCCTCAATGGTGTATTGCGAACAAGAAGGTGTATGCCTACAGTGTGAGCCTAGCATGGGAGAGATGCTGAGCTGATAAAAGCGAACGGGTAGGATAAATATTTTTTTGAATATGGTATTGATATGGCTCACTATTCAATCACGTAATCAATCTCTCCATCTTTGCCGTCTTTCAATTGCACACCCATAACTTTAAGGTCATCACGAATCTTGTCAGACAAGGCAAAGTTCTTATCTGTACGTGCCTTCTTTCTGATGTCAATCAGCATTTGAATAATGCCATCTAATAGATCCGTGTTTTGTTCCTGCTCTTCGCGCAGACCTAACACATCTTGAATAAAACCAAGATAGGTATCCTTGAATTGATTGAATGTAGCTTCATCAATGCTACCCAGTGATTGGTTGCCGGATTTGAAATCATTAATACGGGATGCCATCTCAAAAAGCGCTGCTAACGTTTTTGCGGTATTAAAATCATCACTCATGTTCAGATAACACTCGTCTATCAAGCGGAGTAAATCTGCTTTCAGTTCTTCGTTGATTGTGCCTTCTCCTGGATATGTAAATTCTTTTATCGCATCCAATGCATTCATCAGTTTGCGATAACCTTTTTCAGCTGCATTGAGTGCTTCGTTGCTGAAGTCCAGCGTACTGGAGTAGTGTGACTGAAGCATAAAGAAACGCACTGCCATGGGGGCGTATGCTTTGCTTAGCAGGGGATGAGTTCCTGTAAACAATTCCTTAGGCAGAAATGAGTTGCCTTTGGACTTACTCATCTTCTCACCATTTACCGTCAACATATTGGAATGCATCCAATACCTCACAGGTGTGATACCATAAGCGCCTACACTTTGGGCTATCTCGCATTCGTGATGTGGAAACTTTAGATCCATGCCACCACCGTGAATATCAAATTGTTTACCCAGGTACTTGGTGCCCATCACAGAGCATTCCAAATGCCAGCCCGGTATTCCTTCCCCCCAGGGTGATGGCCAGCGCTGAATGTGGTTAGGAGACACTCCTTTCCAAATGGCAAAGTCGATTGGATTTCTTTTTTCGTCCTGGCGGTCCAGTGCCCGTGTGCCCTCCATAAGTTCCTCTACATTTCTTCCGCTGAGTTGACCGTACTTATGTTTTTCACTGAATTTATTGACATCGAAATAAACAGAACCATTTACTTCATAGGCGTAGCCGTTTTCAATGATCTTTTTTACCATCTCTATCTGCTCTACGATATGGCCTGTTGCAGTTGGCTCAATGGTGGGAGGAAGGATGTTGAAGATGCGACATACTTCATGAAAACTGAACGTATATTTTTGTACGATTTCCATTGGCTCCAACTGCTCCAACCTTGCGCGCTCTTCAATTCTGTCAACGCCTTCACCGGCATCATTAGTAAGGTGCCCGGCATCTGTAATATTTCTCGCATAGCGTACTTTGTAGCCAATGTAAGTGAGGTAACGAAACACTACATCGAATGCTGTAAAGGTGCGCAGATTTCCAAGATGTACCTCATTGTATACTGTAGGGCCGCATGAGTAGAGCCCTACAAATGGTGGTTTTAGCGGTTCAAACTTGTCTTTTTTCCCACTTAATGTGTTGGAGATTGATACAGGGTATTTTTCGTAAAGTTCCATCCGGGTCAACTAAAAAAAATATGGTGCGAAGATACTATTAATAACAAGTTTAACCCAGATCAGGCCTTGGGTATTCGACTTTCATTCATCAAAATGAGGATGCCTCAAAAGTCGAAAAAGGAACGTCATCGCGAGTGAAAACGTGGCGATCTCCTGATAGTTCCTACGCATTTGAAGATTGCTTCACTTTGTTCGCAATGACGAATAGACTTTTGAGGCATCCTCATTTTGGTTACTGTACTCAACGCAGCAGAAAAGGTTTGGTTCATTAGTGTATTCAGGAATTACAAACCACTAAGCTTCGGGATTAGCTCACAAACTGCGGTTCCGGGATATCTGTCTTACAGTGTTTGTTCAATTGCTGGATTACGTACTTACTCAATTCTGGGGAATAGATCTCTTCATGCTGGTGCATAAAAAAGTAAACCTTCTGAATGCCCTGACTCATCCATAATTTAATACGCTGCACCCAATCATCTACTCGGGTATAATCTGTAGGATGAAGACCATTCCCTACAAATCGTATAAATGCTGATGGAGTGGTGAGTCGCATGTGTACGCAATCTCTTCGGCCGGAAGCATCAGTAATGATGGATCCGACTTTATGTTTCTCTATCATATTGAACACCTTTTCGAAGTGTTCTTCTTCAAACCATTTGGGACTTCTCAACTCTGTAAAGACACTGATGTCTTTGGGCAGCCATCCCAGGAAATTGTCCAGTACCTCATAGTTTTTAGGTGTGAAGTTTGGCGGTAACTGAAGGAAGATAGGGCCGAGGTTATCTTTAAATGCTGAGACACCTTCCAGAAATCTGCTCGTTACCTCTTCAGCACCTTTCAATCTTTTGTAATGGGATATCTGATCTGTGAATTTTGGACAGAATTGAAATCCTTTCCCCACTTTGTTCTTCCAGCCTTCTACCTGTTTTTCTGTAGGCATGCGATAGAAGGTGGCGTTCAATTCTATACAGTTGAAATGAGTAGCATAATGTTTTAGAAAATCTGCTTCCTTGGTTTTCTCTGGATAAATTTTACCTACCCAATCTTTGCGGCCCCACTTAGCACATCCAACAAAAACCTGAGGCTTTTTTTTACTCTTGCTTTTTTTTAAAACAGCAGTTGTTTCCGCTCTGTCGGGTGGGAGGGAGAAATCAACATCACCCAGGTCATCTTCTTTTATTTTACCAAAATCCATAAGAAAAGTGATTAGGAGAGTAAGTTATTAAAATAAGGGTGTCAGTTCAAACTGAAATCACGCCTTGTCTAGGGTACAAGGAAGAATTCGTATTTATTGCACGGGTTGTACAACCTGAACACCTGAACGCTATTCCCCGGCAGGTCAAAGGCATAGAATTCTCCTCCGGCAAAAATCTCATCAGTGATTTCTTTTAATGCGGTCTCAGTACCAGCAGGCGGGGTTGCAGAGTAGTAGTATTGGTCCATCAGGTTAATCTGGAACAAATTAACAGCAGTGGTGGTCGGTTGGTATTCTCTTACATAGATCTCACCGTCATCCATAATAAATCCTACAGAATAGATGGGGATGGTAGGGTCATTGAGTTGCACACCATAGAACAATACAAATCCGCTTGTTCCTGGAAGTTTCGTAGCGATGCTTCCCGTTTCTTGAAGACTGTTACCCTGATCATCAAAAATGAATAGGGCATTAACGGTATAAACTGTTTTTCCAAAATCAATCCCTCTATTGCTCAGCATCGCGTTGACAATAGTGGTAGTCCCAATACCCGGAGTTTGTCCTGAGTATAAGGGTTCCGTATTGTTCACTCCAGATGCACAGAGATCTGGCCCACTAAAACTAAAGTCAGTTAAGGTAAGTGAAGTGATGTTATTGGATTGCCCGTTGAATACAAACGACAATGGTTCTTCCAAAGTAAGTTGGCCATTGGCCAATGTGAATTTACTGAAATGATTAAGTGTAATGCGTGAATTAGCCAACACCTCATCCCTCGTAGTCCCAATTCCAGCAAACTCCGCAGTCAGGTTGCGCTTGGTTAAATCGATAGTCCAGAAAATAGAAATGTTTTTATCTGTTAAAATAACTTGTTGCGTGGGACTGATATTGCCGAAAATTTGTGGGTTGGCAAGAGCAAATTGTCCGAGGTTGGATGTTATGTCGCGGGCAAATTCATTTTCATCATTGGCGCCAGCCGGGGTAAAAACCAACTGAGTAGGGTTGGATGTGTCCGATATGCTTTGGAAAACTAAACCATCGCCTTCTTTCTTTTTAAATAAGAATTCAAACTCTGCACCAAAAGTGGCTTGATCCAATTCAAAGAGGTAATGAAAAACGCCATAGGTTTCCAATATCAGCTCCAATCCAAGGGCATTGTCGATACGGTAGGAGATTGTATGATCGAAAAACTCCCCACTATTGTCTGGTACATCCGATTTGATGTTTACGTTGCCATCGGGAGTAAATTTCATCAGAATGAGGAACGTACCCGACTCGTCTGTGGGTTGATACTCTAATCTCCAACCATTGGCAGGCGCGGTGAGGTCTGTTCTCAAACCATCTACAGCCTCCTTTACTCTCTCTTCAACAGGTGGTAAATCGGTGTTATCTTCGCTACAGGAAACTGCGAGAAAGAACAATAGGAATAAGGCTATGAGCGGTCGCAACATCCTAATTGAGTTTGGCCTGAATGGCATTTCGTACAGCTTGTAAATCAATGCCAACCACTTTTACATAGTGCTCTCGGATGGCAGTCAATTTTTGCCTTACCAATTCGCGCCCCGCATTCCTTGCTTCACATTCTGGGGTAAGGCAATTGGATTCGTCAGTCATAAACTCCGATACGAAGTTGGGATTGTATAAAAAGAAAGCCACTGTTTCAGCAAAATCTTCATTGGGAGAGCTGGTGCCATAAGGAGATACGAAGCCACGTTTGAGTGCGTCCTCATCATTAAGCGATACCCAAAATCCAGGGCTGGTATAACCAGCGGGAGAAATTTTTTCAAAGTCAGCCGGAAGTTTGTTGCGCTGATGAACAATGTGGGCAAATTCGTGATAAACAGTTTGTAGTTGCAGCGCTTCCCACTCTTTGTCGGCAGGGTCAATGGCATTGACGTAAGTAAAAGTAATTTGTGCACCGGCATCAGCAGTACCCAATACTACGGTGCCATCATCATTATAAATAAACCCTCCGAGCAGCACCACTTCTGAGGGTACATACGACCTGAAATAGGCTTCACCATTCTGTACTTCAAGAAAGGGGTCTACCCAAAATTTTTGAATAAAGTCGAGCATGGGTTGCACCACTTCCAGGCGGGGAGGAGCCACGCGCTGTGTTGGACCTACGTACCGATCCACATACCGATAACGAATGGCCATGCCGTATTTCTCTCTGAAGTTGGTTTCAATGAACTTATCCAATTCAGTCTCTAACTGAACATCCGTTTGAGTGACGGGTACATTGAGGGATTCATCAGGGTAGCAGCCTGTTAAAATCAAAATCGAGCACAGTATATATGTTGCCGCTTTCATTTTACCTTGGATTTGAAGTTAGTCCTCCCACATCTATAGCCGATGTAGGAATTTGCAAGACTTTTCTTAAGTCATCATCATCGAGCTCAATGGTAGAGCCATCTTCCAGTGTATGCTCTAATGCAATTTCAAAACGCTTGATGTCAAACCACCGTAGACCTTGTACAAGAAATTCTCTTCTGCGTTCTCTGATCAACCATTCAATCACCACAGCACGGTTGCTTACATTTCCAAAGCCTCCTATACCAAAAAAGGAACGAAGATCATTAATAGTTATCGTGCTAGCCCCACTGTATCTTTTATTGGCTAATGTTTGTAGGTCGGCCATTGCTTCTGTAATTCTGTTTTTCTCAGCAAGTGCCTCAGCTCTGTTGAGTAATACTTCTTCTCCTCTGAACATGATGCCAATGTGGTAAGGGGTACCGACATTTGAGTTAAGACTGCTACGTTCAAAAAGGCTTTCATAGCGTGAAGGGAAAGCTCCGTTTTTTCCTTTTTGAAACGAAGGACTTTCTCTTTCGTCTGTTCCTCCAAACGGGTTAGTATCAAATATATCATCATAGATATCCGTGGTCGGTCCATGTGCAAAATCAAGTCGCTGCACAAGAGATATTTTCCTCATCAATAACAAGTTGCTTCTTTGTTGTGGGGAGGAGTAGAGCTGAGGATAAGCTGTGGGTGAGCTGGCAGCATTTTGAAACTCATCAGAAATTAAATCCCGAACAAAAGAACCGGGATCACTACCCAGCATTTGCGTACTGTACTCAATACACTTATCAAAATCTCCTTTGAAGAGATAAAATCTTGAAGCAAAAGCCAATGCGGCATTTTTGTTGAAATGATATTTACCTGAATTGTTAAAGAAGGTGTCGTCAATCAACTCAATGCCTTTTAGCATATCTGTCTCCACCTTGTTGTAGACTTCTTTTACCGTGTTGCGTTTATAAGTTTTTATAAATACAGTTTCTGGTGTTTCTACATAAGGAACACCTTTGTCGCTTTCAGCCCTATTTTCATCATAGTGTTTGCTGAAAAGGTTGACCAGCATGAAATGGCCGTAGGCCCTGGCCAAGCGAGCTTCAGCTTCAACAGCTTTTTTTCTTTTCTTCTCTGCGTCTGTCTTGGCCGGAAAAGTTTCGAGCGCAGCTAAAACTTCATTGGCATGAGCAATAGCATTGTAAGTCTCCTGCCAGAAGAAGGAGGGAGTATCCAGTTCGTTGGGATCATCAATAAAATCTTCCCATGCATAGGCACGCTCATGCGATTGACGCAATGTCACTTCTCGGATGTATCCAGCGTTATCTGTCATCCAGTCGGTGAATGCAGGTGAGGCAATCGAGTAGGCGCTGGTCAGCAATTGAGAAGCTTTGTCCAGATTGTCTAATGTTACCCTGTTGTCAGGTGCTTCATTAAGAAAGTCATTACAAGCATTGGGTACAACAAGCAATGCTGCCACTGCTACGATGCGGTATGTTGTCTTTATGGCATGGTCGAATATCCTCATAGTCCAATGTTTAATGAGAATGTTATGATTCTTGGTTGTGGCAAGGCCACGCCTCCAGTGCTGAAGAATTCCGGATCTTGTCCGTTCAGGGCTTTGTCCGAATAAAGCAAAGCAATGTTTTGTCCTTCCAATGAGATATTCGCGTTGGTTAATCCAAGTCGGTTGGTCAGGTTGCCCGGAAGCTGATAGGAGAGTCTTGCAGTTTTGAACCTAATATAATCTCCGTTGGCTACTCTGGCACTGCTTTTATTATAGAGGTCGTAGGCGCTTTCTAGCTCACTTCCAGTTTGGGCAATTCCCTGATCAAAAATTACAGGTATTGTAGTGAGGGATTCGTCTCCGGGTACAGCCCAGCGATTAACTAAGTCCCCCGGCAATGCATCAAAATCAGAGTAGCTGGAAAAGAAGGCGTCATTCAACCTGATTTTGTAATCATACTTAAAGGAGAGTAAAAAACTGAAACTGAAGTTTTTGTAATTGAAAGAGTTGGTAAGTCCACCGGCACCACGGGGTTCGTTAGGCCCTTCATAGATTAGTGTTTCGTCAAGCCCAGTTCGTTCCTGTAGGTCTATTTGAAAAACAGTTTCTCCTTCTCCATCAAGAAAGGTGGGGATACCCTGGCTGTTGAGTCCCATAAATTGAGTGGAGTACAATCCTCTTCTCGGTCCGCCCAAAACGGCAGCTCCATTTTGTCCGATGGCATCGACTAAACGAGGTCCATAATCCAGTCGGGTGATTTTGTCTTTGGTATAACCAAAATTGAAATCTGTTCTCCATGTAAAGCCAGGTCTTTTTAAATTGACCGTGGAAATTGAAACTTCAAATCCACTGGCTTCCATGTCGGCAAAGTTTCCAACCTTCAATCCTTGTCCTCCAATTCCACTGGTCTGTACCACACCGATAAGGTCAAATGCATTTCGGATATAATAGTTAAGTGACCCACTAATGTTTGTCTTTTTCAATGCAAAGTCTAATCCCACATTAAACTCCTTTAGTTTTTCCCAAGTAAGTTCAGTGTTGGTAAGGTCTACGATGCTCAATACTGGCTCTACATCTGTAGGTCGGATGGTGGCATCTGCCTGTAGGTTGAGGAGTGCACTGGCGTTGGGAGGGAGGTTCCCGGAGATGCCGTAGGTAGTTCTGAGTTTAAGCGCACTAAAAAGATTAAGTCCAGGTGTGTTTTCAAAAAAACTTTCATTGTCAACATTCCAGGCACCACTCACATTCCATGTAGGGAGGTAGCGCACGGAGTTACTCTCGCCCAATTGATTCGATCCGTCATACCTTGCCGTGAAGTTGGCAACATAGCGCGATTTGTAGGCGTATCCACCATTAAAGAACAACCCAACAAAGCGATCTCTTTCTTCCGACCTAGAGTAGTAGTCAATATTTTGAAGGTTGAAGAACTCAATAATTTTAGGGTCGGTAATTACCACTCCACCACTTTCGTAAATCACTCCCAGACCTGTAGCGCTTGTTGTTAACCTGTTGGTGAATCTTATTTCTTCTCCCGCCAACACGTTGATTTCATGAATGTCATTTAACGTTTTGGACCAGTTGACACTCATCCTATTAAAAAAGTTGAGCAAGTTGTTTTGATCCAGGTAATTGAAACCACCTTGAGGAAGTACTACCTCGGGGTTGAGACCTGGGTTATTAGGATCTCTGAATAATAAGTTGTTGGCATCTTGTATGAACTGCGTAGAGTTGGCCCTGTAGGCTTCTGCCTGATTGGAACGCTCGTGTACAGTATGATCTCTTCTGGTGTTGGCGTACCGTGCCTGAAGAACGCCCTTAATTGAAATATTGTTTCGTGGTTTAATTTCAAAATCAGTTTGCGCTGAAATATCTGAAACGGTGATGTCCATGAAGTTCAACTCCAGTTCCTCCAGGATATTGAATGGGGCATAATTTCTTCTGAAAAATTCTCGCTCGCCATTATCATCAAACGGGCGAATGGATCTTGCGGTATTTAAAGCATAACTAAATGGGTTGATATCAAAACCTCTACTGAATCTTCCTGTGATAGGGTCAAATTCTCTATTGCGCGTACCGGGTACTGTTTGGTCGCGGTAGCTTGCTGTGAGTTTCAAGCCAAAAGTAAACGCATCTGAAAGAAAATAAGTATTGCGAGCAGTTCCTGTAAACCGCTGTACTTTGTCAGCAATGGTTTGACCTTGATCAGCAAGATAACTTATAGAGTAATAGCTGTTGGACTTGTCATTACCACTAGTGAAACTCAATGAGTGTTGTTGCTGCAAGCCTACATCTCTGAACAATACATCAAACCAATCGGTGTTAGCGTTTTCATATTTATTTAAGAAAGTCTCATTCAATGTTCCACCTGCTCCCCATTCTAATTGGTGATTGGCAATTTGGTCAAACATTTTACCCATTGCACCATAATTGGATGCCCTCACTGAAGTGCTTATGTCGATCAGTCCTTTTTCAAACAACTCTCTGTATACTGACATCTCTTCAGCAGAATTCAGTAAATCGAATTGGTTGTAGGTAGGCCTCAGCTTGCCTGAAAAATTACCGGTATAGTTTACTCTTAGCGCTCCGCTTTTTCCTCGTTTGGTGGTGATGACTATCACACCATTGGCGGCACGCGCTCCATAGATAGCAGTTGCGGATGCATCTTTCAGTACTTGAAACGATTCAATGTCATTGGGATTGAGATTGGCTACCGATGAACTGATCAATGTATTAGCATTACCAGAAATAAAGTCATCAGCACTCACATTGGATAAGTCTTCCAGGATTACCCCATCCACCACAAACAACGGCTGGTTATTTCCATTGATAGAGGCATTGCCTCGTATCCTGATTTTAGGAGAGGTACCAAATGTGCCAGACACATTGTCCACACTTACCCCAGCTACACGGCCTTCCAATACACGGCCCACATCAGAGAGCCCGTCTATTTTTATGTCCGACATCTTTACGTTTTCAGAAGCTCCGGTAAAGAGTTTTCGCTCCACTTCCTGAAAACCAGTGACGACTACTTCGTCTAATATATCTGTGGATTCGCTAAGGGTAATGTTAAAAGAGGTTCGGCCATTGATGGGTTGGCGTACTTCTTCCATACCCACCATTCGGAAAATCAATACCTGATTGCTGTTGGCCTGAATGGTAAAGTTGCCATCCAAATCACTGACTACACCCGTAGTGGTATTCTCGATGATGATGTTGACGCTCGGTAAGCCAACTCCTGTGTTGTCAGTCACCTTTCCGCTAACAGTGATTTCAGATTGTGCGTTGGATAGTAAGGATATGCCAATGCAAAGCAGGCATAGCAACGCCCCTCTTAGTCCACCCCAAATTCCAACACGCATAAGCTGTCTATAAAATCAAAAAAATGGTGTAATGCTATTATCTTAACTCGAAAAACAAATCGACACCAAATGCCGGATTATCAGCATCTCCCGGAGAAAAAATGGTGATAAATCCAGATTCTCCGTCTTCACTTTTAATTGTTGGCGATAATACTGGATTGAACCCAACTCCAGCCATGAAAGTGAATTCATCATCCGTTGTTATTGACTCATCGTTATCATCAAATTCAAAAAGTGCAAAGCCCCATCCCACACTTGCATTTGTTAATATAATGTCATCAGTAACGTCAACCGAGAATGATGCGACATTTACGTTTGCAAAGGGACCATCAAAGACTGAGTTTGCAAACTCTTCATCAGTTAAATTTGCCTTGTTTACGGAAAACTGAACAAAAATATCCGGGAATGCATCAGCAGGATCAGCTTCTCCCGGATCCCAGTCTGCTGCTCCGTCCTTGGTTGGATATACATTGACTGAATAGCCGACTAAAAACCGCTGTCTGATAGTTATATCTCTTACGACAGAATCAACTTGATTATCTTTAGTAAAGGCCTTTAAAACTACTTTAATTTCTCCTGGCTCATCAAACGTGATGCTCGGTGAAATGGCATCTGAAGTTTTTCCATCACTAAACGTCCACTCATACCGATCAGCATTAAGCGAAAGGTTATCAAACATCACAGGCTTACCGACTTCTGCAATTTCATTAACGAAATCAACAGTGGAGCGAGGCAATGGATCGTCTTCACTACAAGCAAAGGCAAAGGCAACTAAGGCAACTATCCACAACGAGCGAGTAAATTTCTTTATCATACAGTTAAAAGTTATGTCAAGGACTAAAAATAGACAAAAATTGGTTGGAGCGCACTCCACCTACCTACTTTCATAAAGTTAAAAGTTCCAACATAATTTCCAGAGCTGTTTTGGAAATATACCCCACAATGGAAGAGTAAATTCAACCAAAACAGCCAATTCTCAACCTTGTACAGAAGATTCAGATGTATTACGTAGCTCTTTCAACCATATGGGTTTCATTTTTTTGAAAATGAGTATTCCAAAAATGACGGTGGCAATAGAAGCGAAGATAACCGTAGTAAAGAATGGAGATTGGGGAATGCGTGTCAATGTTTCCGACACAAACGCAGCGTATAGCCCAACTATGGAGTAATACATGTAGGTAAGGTGGCGAAAGAGCCATCCGGGTTTGCGTCTTATGGCAGGGACTATACCCAGTAGTACGGTAATGAGACTGGCCACGGCTGCTACATGGAAGGGGCCAAAAGTGCCAAACAATCCATAGAGCATAAAGGCAGTGCCATTCAGCGCTAGCATCAAATAGAAGTAAAAGTATCCGAGTAGACGATGTATACGCGTGCCCTTGCGAATAATTAATATCCATACCCCAACCACCATTGCTGCAATGGCTGTAAGGACATGAACGAGACCTGTGGTGCTGTGAATAAATGTATCCATGTGCTTAAAAATTTACGACTAAACCGAAATAAATGGTCCGCTTCGAAAACAAGTTCGATTCCCTTTGTAGGTAATCAAAGTTATAGGAGTAATCTCGGACGTTCTTGAAATTGATAATATTGCTAATACCCACAAATGCAACTGATGAGTACTTCTTTTGGAGTAGCAGGAGTTTCGAAATACTTAGATCTAATGAATTGTAAGCTGGCAATCTTCTAGCGTCTCCATAGTCCGGTTGATAGACACCAAGAGTTGTATTAAAGGATGTGGATACAACAGGATTATAGAAGCTACCTTCTCGAAATAAAAATACGGTAGTGGCCGTCCACGTTCCTAGAAATTTATATTCAAGGTTTCCTCTTAAGAAATAATTTATATCATAAAGGGAAGAAGAGACTATATCATTCTTAATCACATTGGCATCCAGACTTGTGATTGAAAGTTGCGCTTTAAAGTTTCTAGTAAATCGATGTTTAACAAAAACTTCAATTCCATTAACCTCAGTGACCTCATTGGACTGGATTGATTGCTTATTAAATAGGGAGAGATTAACCTCCGTCTCTTTATGGTTATATGCCATATCAATTGAATGTTGTCGGCTATTGATTCGGAAGGGTGCAGCTTCGGTACTTTGGGGTAATTGAAGTTTATTATATTGTCCCGTAGCTAGAATAAAACTTAACTTCGGTGTAGCCCTATAGTTGATGTTAAATTGACTGCTTAGAAATTTGTGATTATTATTGACCAATAGGCTTTGTCTGATCCCACCTCCTAAAATTATTTTATCAGTTACAAAATACTTGCCATATAAATACACTTCTGGTAGCGTTGCGGATTGTGAGGAGGAGGTCGATTGAACGGGATAGGCATTGCCAACAGCAAAGTCAAATTGTGGAAAACTTCCATTAAAACTAGATCCTTTGTAGTCATAACTTATCCCAGTCTTTACTTCGGCTTTTTCAAAAAAATGTTGGTAGTTGATAGATGAATAAAAATCGTTCATATCGAGGTTTAAATCGATTGTGCTAAAATCATAACCACCTTTAGAAAAGCTCAATCCATTATTAAAGGAGAATTCACCATTTTTCCATCTATGTCTGTAATTGGCGATCATGAAGTTCCTGAATTTTGACTGATTGAATATACCTGAAGCAGTAGGATGATCATACTGAAATTGGTAGGATTCGCGAAGGCTGTAATTGAATATTTTAATTACAGATTGATCACTTGGCTTAGAATAGTAATGCAATCCTAAATCAACAGAATTAAATTTTTTCAATTTTTCTAACGCATCTCCATTTAATGCTTTGATGAAAGAAGATGGTTGGTAATTTGAGAATACTGTTAAAGACGATCGCTTTCCTAATTTTCTTTGCGTGTATAACCCCATGC
>JBATLM010000077.1:0-2273 GCA_049289315.1 Cyclobacteriaceae bacterium | reverse complement strand
TTCTTACCTGGTGATTTAAAGGAAAAGATTGCCCCCTACCTGCGTCCCATCTATGATGCGTTGAATGATATGATCCCATTTGAAAAATTGGGGTACTATATGGAACGTGAGATTATTGAAATTGCTCCGCTAGCTTATATGCGCGGTCGGACACTTAACAATGCTTTTATTCTGTTGGATGAAGCTCAAAATACCACTCCAATGCAGATGAAAATGTTCCTTACCCGTATGGGACCAAACTCAAAAATGATAGTTACAGGAGACACCTCCCAGGTTGATCTTCCTAACAATCAGCGATCTGGCCTAAAGGAGGCAGTTAGAATTTTGGATCAAACAAAAGGAATAGGTTTTGTAGAACTCAATGAACGGGATGTTGTGAGACATCGCCTTGTTAGAGATATTATTCTGGCCTACGAAAAGCGCCCGGATCAACAATTAGATTGATTCGGGAATTTCTTTGATTTAACTTATGGCATGTTTCGATGGATTCCTTATGCCATGGTCAGGATTGCTGCTTTTTTTATAGCGGGAATCCTGTTGGGTATTTATCAACCTGATATCCTCACTCTCAGTTTAGCAGAGACTATTCTCATTCTTCTTGTAGGCCTTTACTTTTTGGTTTACTGGGTGTTTTCCAAAAGGAAACGAACCTTGATTTTAGGAATCCTCGGTCTGTTGAGTGCGTTTCTTACGGGGTATATCCATTTATCGCTATTTGTTGATTGGAACCAGCCTGATCATCTGTCTACTTACGAAGGGGAGGTGAACTATTACCAGGCTGAGGTTTTGGGGTTACCAGAAGACAAAATAAACTCTTACAAGTATAATGTAAAAATTGTAGGGGTGACTGATGGAGAATCATGGGTTTCTTCTGACACCAAAGCATTAATCTATATAAAAAAGGTAGAGGGGCAGCCAGCATATTTTTATGGCGATAAGATATTGGTACAAGGACGACCTCAGCTTTTGCAACCACCTCAAAACCCACATGAGTTCGACTTCAGAAGGTTCTTAAGCTTTAAGAATATTTATTACCAGCAATTTATAAAAAGTGATCAGGTCCAATTGATCTCAAAGGCAAAAACAAAAGGCTTACGTTATTATTCTTTCATAGTACGGCAATGGGGTACTGAACAATTAAAAGTACAATTACCCAACAAGCAAGAGCAGGCAATAGCCTTGGCGCTAACGCTCGGTGTAACAGATGGCATTGACAACCAACTTCAAAGTGCTTATGCTTCCAGTGGTGCTATGCACGTGCTTGCCGTTTCTGGTCTTCACGTTGGTATTCTTTATGGAATTGTGATGCTATTGTTTAGGCCCTTTGGGAACTTGTCATGGAGCAGGTGGGTGATTGCTGTTGTTAGTTTAATAGTGCTGTGGTCTTTTGCTTTTATTACCGGATTGTCACCCTCCGTATTAAGGGCCGTTACCATGTTTTCCTTTATAGCTATTGCAAAACCATTTGGAAGAAGGACGAGTATATACAATACTCTTGCTTCTTCTGCATTTATATTGTTATTGTTTGACCCTTACTTAATTATGTCAGTAGGGTTTCAATTGTCTTATCTGGCAGTACTGGGAATTGTTACTATTCATCGCCCTTTATATCAACTATGGGAACCAAGGAGCGCTGTACTTGATTGGGTGTGGAATATTTCATGTGTTTCCATTGCTGCACAGTTAGCTACTTTCGCGCTGGGGGTCTTATATTTCCACCAGTTTCCGGTCTATTTTTTATTCTCAAATCTATTTGTCATACCGGGAGCTATTTCTGTTCTGGTAACTAGTATTTTGGTGTTGGTAACAAGTGGTATTGCGCCAGCCGCTGCTTTTTTTGGAACCATCCTTCAATGGCTTATTCAAATTCTCAATTTTGCAGTATTCTCGTTTGAGAAATTTCCCTTTAGTCTTATCAATGACATTTATATCACTACGCTTCAATGTTGGTTGTTGATTTTAGCTATTGGGTTTCTTTTCTTCTTGTTTACTGAAAAAAAATTCTCCTTGATGATGGTATCGCTCATTTGTGTGATTTCTTTTTCGTTGATGCAGTGGTACCATTATACTATGGAGGTAAAAAAGGATCGTTTTGTTGTTTATAATATTTCGGGGCATCAAGGTATTGAATGGATTTCAAATGGTCGGTCAGAGTTCATCGGGGATTCTTCTTTGATTGCAGACGCTGAAAGAATGCGGTTCCATGTCAGACCCAATCGTTTGTTCTGTGGCGTTAAAGAAGTTGATACCCATTTTTCTAATGAGCAGCTACC
>JBATLM010000076.1:0-4507 GCA_049289315.1 Cyclobacteriaceae bacterium | reverse complement strand
CAATCATACCTTAACATTGGTCTATGAGATATTGAGTAAAGCGGACACGCCTAAGATGAAAAACATTTTGGACAATGTTGTGCTCATGTTGTATCCTACCATCAACCCCGATGGGCAAACCATGGTGGCGGATTGGTACCTCTCCAATGTCGGAACTCCTTATGAGGTAGCTCCAATTCCCAAACTATATCAGAAGTACGTGGGTCACGACAACAACCGCGATGCCTATATGCTCAACATGATTGAGTCGCGGGTGATGGAACGCACCTGGAGAGAATGGGAGCCTAACATTATCTATGTACAGCATCAGTCATCACCATTTCCTACTCGCATTTGGCTGCCTCCATTTGCGGAACCTATCGCCACACAAACGCCTCCTATCATTGCGAGGGAAGTGAACATGATAGGTATGGCGATTGCACAATCGTTGGAGATCAACAACCAACCGGGAGCGGTACACATGGGTACTGGGTTTGATGCCTGGTATCCTGGCTATATCGATTACATGCCTGTGTTGCAAAATACACCTTCCTTCTGGACAGAGACTTCGTTGTACAAATATGCGACTCCACATTTCTATACCATTGATGATTTTCCTAAAGACAAAGCAGATTTAAGAACAGAGTCCTTATACATCAGTCCGTGGAAAGGCGGATGGTGGCGCATCAGCGATGCCATGGCGTATATGCAAACAGCATCTATTGCTGTGTTGGATTACGCAGCCAAGTATGGCCACGAGTTGTTGTACGGCAGGTATCAGTCTGCTAAAATCACTACGGAGAAGTATATCAAGGAACCACCTTATGCTTATTTCATTTCACAAAACCAGCGTGATCCCATGAGTGCTGTGGAGATGCTCAGAAGGTTGGCTTTTAATGGTGTGAAGGTTGGGCAGCTTAGCAAAGCCATAGAGTTTGATGGTGTCATTTACGAGAAGGGTACGTGGATAATTCCGATGGATCAGGAGTATGCGGAACTTGTGCGTCAGGTATTTGATCGACAGGCTTATCCTGATTTACGTGAATATCCGGATGGTCCTCCTGAGCAACCGTATGATGCTGCAGGATGGACGATGCAATTGCAATTTGGTACGCGTGTAGTGGCAGCAGCTTCTCCATTAACAGATGCTGTAAGAAGTGCTGTTCAATCCTTAGAAGCCGCAACCTCAGATTGGGAAACAATAGGAGATAAAGATGCCTATCCGGCCGACTTTGCACCGGGACTTGGTTTTAATTCTAATGCTACGGCAGCTGCTATTGTAGCGCCACTAGGAAGGTTAACTGGAAGTGGTTCATCACTTGTTGTCGACCCCAAAGAAAACAACTCATTCAGAATGATCAATAAGGCCATTCAGTCGGGAGGAACAGTGAAGTATGACAATGGTAAATACATCATCAGTGGTGTTTCCAAAAGTGTAATAGAGAGAGAAGTGAAGGATTTGGCACTCAATGCACAATTGACCAATTCATCTAAAGGAGTTAGAGTAAATCCTCGCATAGGGTTGTACAGGCCATACAGACCCAGCATGGATGAAGGGTGGACGAGATGGTTATTGGAATGTTTTGGGTTTCCATTTGCCAACATCAGCAACAACGATTTCATTTCGGGAGGATTAAGAGATCGCTTCGATGTGATCGTATTAGCAGCCGATCGACCTTCCGTTATTAAAGATGGTTTTCAGAAAGGATCTGTTCCACCGCAATATGCAGGTGGGCTGGGCGATGCAGGTATTTTAGGGTTGGAAGAGTTTGTACGCAAAGGAGGCACGTTGGTGTGTTTGAATGAGAGTAGCGACTTCGCCATCGATGCTTTGCATTTGCCGGTGAAGAATGTAGTGAGTGGACTCAGCCGAAAGGAGTTCTTTACTGGTGGATCGATTCTCGAAGTAGAAGTGAATACGCAGCACCCCATAATGGCCGGTATGCCTGAGCGAGGCAATGTGTTTGTTTACAGGAGTCCGGTCTTTACAACATTAGACGGGTTTGAAGGTGAGGCATTGACGAAGTACAAGGCACAAGGATCTCCGTTAATGTCAGGTTACTTGTTGGGGGAGAAGCACTTAAATAATATGGCTGCTTCATTGGATGTAAAGTACGGTGAAGGACATGTGATATTACATGGCTACCGACCGCAATGGCGCGGTCAACCTTATGGCACGTTTAAAATACTTTTCAACTCCATATTGTATGGTGGAGAGTTGGCACGTTCACAAAAGCTGGGGAGTGATTTTTGGAAGGCTCCAGCAACCGCCCAACGTCTTTCTGAGGGAGGTACGACCGAAGAATCCCATAAGTAAAGATGAGATTCTTCCCGCCAGTAGGCGGACGCGCTCTCACACTAAGAAAGGCGACAGCCTTAGTTGAAAGGTCTCAGGACTATGAAAGAATAATTAATGCTAAAGGAGCTGTACATCTGCACTGCATTAATAGTACTTCCCTTATTGTTGTGCGGGCAAAGTATTGATGTGCTTGAAGGTTTACAAGCCAACATCACCATCATGCACAGGCGAAGCGGAGCCACCGCCATTTCTTATGATACCATAGCCATTGGGCAAACGATAAATTACCCCTTACGGAATAAAGCAGAAACGTACAGGGTATACAGTGTCAACTTTATCGGAAGCAATCCGCGCGTTGATCAAATCATTCTGGAGAGCTATAAGAATAAAAAGTTGCTATCAACCTTCCACCCCCGACCAGAAAACATGGGCAATAGGCTCTCATTTTATGATGGGTATATCAGCACAAAAGAAAACAAGGTCAAAGTAAGATTGATATTTGATACAGAAGGTGAAAAAAGGGAATGGACCTTTTGGGTGAAATTCAAAAAGATGCCATTCCCTTACTAGTCTTTATTCCGATCGTAATGACCGTGCTGGATTGGCCCTTGCCGCTTTAAAGGATTGATAGCTAATGGTGAGCCATGCTATTACCAGTGCTGAAACACCACCTATTAAAATTGTCCATAGATTGATATCAATACGATAGGCAAAGCCTTCGAGCCAACTGTTCATTCCGTAGTAGGAGATAGGGCCTGCAATCAAAAAGGAGATAATCACCAACTTGGTAAAACCTTTGGACAAGAGTACCACTACCTGTGTTACGGTTGATCCCATTACTTTACGGATACCGATTTCTTTGGCGCGCTGCTCAGCGGTAAAAGAAGCTAATCCGAGTAGTCCGAGGCAAGCTATAGCTATGGCCAAAACTGTAAAAACCGTAAAGATGGAACTCATGCGTTGCTCTGCCCTGAACAATGCATCAAATTCCTGATCGATAAATACATAATCATAAGGAGCACCTCCGGTAAGTTCCTTCCATTGATCACCGATAAACTTCACCTTATTTTGTAAGTCCACGCCACTAAGTTGAATACTCAACATTTGATTTTCAGGAGCATAGAATAAAAGCATAGGCCTCACTTTGTTCTTTAAAGACTCAAAATTGAAATCTTTTAAAACCCCAATTACTTTGTAGGGGAGCATACCTTCTTCGCGATATTCCAGCATCTCCTTGCCTTCAATGTTATCCCATCCGATGAGTCGGAAGGCCGCCTCATTCATAATCACAGCCATGGAGTCAGAAGCAATATCTTTAGAAAAGTTACGCCCCTGGGCAAGTTCCATTTTCATGGTGGGCAAGTGATCTTCATCCACGGTGTTATAAACAAAAAGGATGTCTTCGGCATTCTCTCCGCTGGGTCTGAAAACAGAACTGTTACCAATATTGGGTTGAACATACTGGGAGTAGCTCACGTTGTTAATCCCTTCTTGTCTTTGTAGAATATCCTTGAATACTTTCTGGTTCGTTCCCAACTTGCTCACGTTATCTATGATCAGAACATTTTCTTTAGAAAAACCAAGATTCTTATTTTGTATGTAGTCTACTTGTTCGAATACAATGAGGGTGGAGATAATAAGTACGATACTGATGGTAAATTGTAGCGTCACTAAAAAACTTCTGATACCACTGCTTTTGAACCCAGCTCGAATCTTTCCTTTGAGTACTTCAACAGGTTGAAAAGAGGTGAGGTAGATGGCAGGGTAGATGCCAGCGCCAAGGCCTACAATGGCCACCAGTGCCAGCATGCCCAATACAAATTGGGTAGATAGTAATGCGTTGAGTGTGATCGCTTTGCCAGCCAATTGATTGAACAAAGGAAGCATCGCCCATACTGTAAATAAAGCAATGATCAGTGACAGCAAGGCATACAATATCGACTCAGAAAAGAACTGTGAGATAAGACGCCCCTTCATAGCACCTATGGTCTTTCTAATGCCTACTTCCTTAGCCCTGTTGGCAGATCGTGCTGTAGCCAGGTTCATGAAGTTGATGCACGCAATCACAATGATAAACAAACCGATAGCACCAAAAATATACAGGTATTGGATGTTACCGTTGGGCAGAATCTGCTCACCAAAAGTAGACTTCAAGTGGATATCAGTGAGCCGTTCGGGTACGTAGCGATAGCCACCACCTTGCGCACGAAATTCATCCATCGTGATACC
>JBATLM010000075.1:0-13845 GCA_049289315.1 Cyclobacteriaceae bacterium | reverse complement strand
GTACTATACATTATTTCTTTGTAACCAAAGTCAGTACTGGTCTTTTAGCATGACTCACAACTTCCTCAGCGATACTCCCTGCTAATACGTGAGCAAATCCAGTTCGTCCACTCGTAGCCATGGCAATCATATCAGCCTGAATACTTTCAGCAAAGTAAATAATACCCTCCTCCTCAGTTAAATCATTGTAAACATTGATAGTATAATTCTTCAATCCCAGTTTCTTAGCAAACTTCTCCATATATTCTTTTGCTACTTTATCCCGTTGAAAATCGCCAGGAGTATTTATTCTCACTAGGTGAATTTTAGAGTTATACATGTCTTGCGCCTGCATTACCACTTTAGCAAATTTCTCTTCGCTCTTGCTCATCGAAGTAGCATATACAATATTCTTAAAGTTGACCTTGGCTGGTTTTTTATGAACCGATAATACTGGTACCTTAGAATGGCGAACAACTTTTTCAGTGTTTGATCCAATGATCATCTCTTGCAAACGGGAATGTCCTTGCGTGCCCATTACCACCAGATCAACTTTCTGTTCTGTTATAATAGCATTCATTCCATGAAAAGCATTCCCCAGCCTCATCTCACCATCCAATTTGATAGACGAAAACTTTGGATCCATGACAAGTTTTTCAAGTTGCTTCTTTGCTTTCTCAAGCAATTTCAGGGTATACAACTTATCCGCAAAATTTTGTGGTACTACCTCACCGCTAACTCTGAAAGATTCAGATGTAGCCTCTTCCACAACGTGTAATGCGATTACCTCTGCACCTCCCTTTTTAGCAATTTCACATGCTACTTCCAGCGCGATGATAGATGTCTTAGAAAAATCTGTAGGTACAAGAATTCGTTTCATTTGTCAGTTAATTTAGTTTAAGCAGGTGATGAGATATCCGATACATTCTGGTATTTCAACACGAACAATGGTTCTAACACTAGTAAAAGTAACTATTTCGTACAATAATAAAAATGCCCTAACGGCATATTACATCATCAATCAAGACGTTACCTCCGGCATTCTTTTCAAAGTGATTTTCATGCGATATCAATGCCCTGCCAATCACCAAACTCCCAATCGCAATCATCACAATCATGCTCACTTTTCTATAACTTATTTTGAGTTTGTTCAGCACATTACCAAGCAGCCACAGAAGTCCTACCATAACAGGTATGGTGCCCAGTCCAAAAATAACCATAAACAAAAACCCCTCAACAAAACTATCCAGAGTAAAACAATACGTTAATGCCAAATAGGTAAGCCCACACGGAAGCAATCCATTAAGCATACCCAGGAAAAAGATATTTTTCTTTCCCTGAAGGAAATTACCAAAAGTGGCTTTTAGCCAGTTTGTAAACCGATGAATTACCGATGACAATAAAGGTATATGTACTCCGCTGATTGCTCCAAAACCCATCAACAAAAAGAGCCCACCTAAAACATAGGCAAACACGTTTTGAATTGGAGTAATCTGAATTAAGCCTCCTACTGATCCAGCAAGAATTCCGAGCAAGCCATAGGTGAGTACTCTTCCCAGATTGTAGATCAGCTTACTCCCTGCAAAAGGATTCTTTGCAGTAGCCGCCAAAACCAAAGGGCCGCACATTCCTACACAATGCAGGCCACCGGCTAGTCCCATAAGTATGGCGGTTAGATACATTTAAAGCACTATTATCCGTTCGTAATAAAACTCCTTACCTCCCATTGTCCATTGGATACTTGCTCTGTACAAACCTTTGCTCCATGCATCCAATGCAAACTGTTGTATCCTTTCTCCAGCACGCAAAGAAAATTTTCTGTCCAATTTTTCATCGGATGGTCGTAATAATTGAATCTCTCCTTTATCTACCTTATCAAAATCAGGAAAGGAAACTGTCAAGACATTTTCAGTCACACCAATAACAGGTAATGTTTCCAAAGCCCTTGCGTTTTGAATTAACGTCATTTTGCGCTGGTGCACCAACTCTTCCTGATAATAATCAGGCCTCACGAGGTTAATGTCCTGCCTCACGCAAACTGTTACAAGCGTAGCTATAAAAGCAGTAAAAAGCACAAATGCCACCACAATCCATTTTCCAAAATTCATGCTAATTGTATTTAGTTTTTAATCGTTTTTATTGGTCCTATAAAACGAGCATTTGCAGTTTCTATTTTCTTACCATCCTGATAAATTCCTAAAACGACATTCATTTTCATTGACTCGATCTCTTCCTCAGGAAGTTTAATCATAAATAAACCCTTCAAAATCCCTTCTTTAGGAACCAAAATTTGCTGATCACCAATCTTTAATAATGATGCTGAAGCAGGGGATTCCACCTTCACGTCTAGAGCAACATCATCAAAAGTTTTATTGACAAACTCAATGTTGTACACATTGGTGATTTGCCCGTCTTCTGTCTTAGAATAAAGTGTACCTGGAGCCTTTAAAACTGTAGTGTCTATGTCAGCCCGGGTAATTATAAAATAGAATAGCAAACTCACCAAGGCAGTAAGCACAACGCTGTAGCCAGCTATGCGAGGTGTAAATACTTTAAGTACTCCCTCCTTTATAGCAGTATACGATGAATATCTTATCAGCCCTTTTGGTTTGCCTATCTTTACCATCACATCATCGCATGCATCAATACAAGCAGTGCAGTTCACACACTCCAATTGAGTACCATTGCGTATATCAATTCCAGTGGGGCAAACATGAACACACAACTTGCAATCAATACAGTCCCCTTTATTGGCTTCAACTTTGGATTCATTTTTCCTAATCTTTCCTCTAGGTTCCCCTCGCAACCAATCGTAAGCCACCACTAATGAATCTTTAACCAGTAATACTCCCTGGAGTCTCCCATAAGGACATACGGCAATACAAGCTTGCTCTCTGAATTTTGCAAAAACACCATAAAAGATTCCTGTAAATGCCATCAAACCAATAAACCCAGCCATGTGTTCAGAGGGTGGCTGACTGACAATACTCACTACCTCATCTACGCCCACTAGGTAAGCCATTACAAGGTGTGCTATGATAATAGAGATAGATAGAAATATAATCTGCTTACTGGTCTTTTTAAAGATCTTATTGGCATCCCATGGCGCCTTATCCAATTTTCTCTGCTCATTGGCATCACCCTCAATCCAATACTCAATTTTTCTAAACACCATTTCCATAAACAGTGTCTGAGGGCACATCCACCCACACCAGATTCGTCCAAAAGCCACCGTGAACAATGTTATAAAAACAAAAAAGGTGACCAGGGTAAGTGCAAGAAGGAAGAAATCCTGCGGCCAAAACACTTGTCCAAAAATGATGAACTTCCGTTCGAAAAAATTTAATAGAACAAAGGGCTTCCCGTTGAGTTTGATAAAAGGCAATGCAAAAAGTACCGTAAGCAAAAAAACGCTTACAACAATACGCCAATTATGAAACCTCCCAGATGGTTTTTTGGGATATACCCATATGCGTTTACCTTCCGCATCTACAGTGGAAATGGAGTCGCGAAACTCCTCATCAAACTCATATAAGCTATCTTTTACTTCTTTAGTTTCCAAGATTATTTTGGTTCTGTCGGTTAAAGTGAGGCCTGTGCTTTAGTGGTGTCACCAGCAACAGGTTCCTCTGCTTTGGGCTCGTAAATATCACCTTCAGGACCTTTGGCATTTGGAGGGTTCGTGCCCTGTAGGGTTAACAAATAGCTCGAAACATTCTGCATTTTTTCCGGACTTAAAGCCCCACTCCAAGCTACCATGTTGGTGTTTGGCACTCCGTTCTTTACAATTATAAATACGTCTTTTATTGAGCCTCCGTGTATCCAATATTGATCAGTTAAATTAGGTCCAATATCACCTCCTCCATCTACACGATGGCAAGATGAACAAATGTTATTGAAAGTCTCCTTTCCTTCCGCTAGCGCAGCTGCATCCGTAGTAAGGATCACAGTGTTTTCGTCAATAACAGCACCTGGATTAGCAGCTTGTAACTTCTTTATCTGTTCCTCAGCTTGGGCAACCTCCGTAGTGTATTCTTCTATTTGAAGTGGTAACGAATCAGTGACGTGATAGGCAATGAAATAGACCACTCCCCAAACAATACTTCCATAAAATAACCATTTCCACCATGGTGGTAGGTGATTGTCAAGCTCGCGGATACCATCATAATTATGATCCAGCATGATAGTTTCTTCCTTTTCAATAGGAACATACCCATACAACTTCTGATTTAATTTTGCCCACCAGCTCGGCTCTTCCACATATTCTACTCCCGCCTTTTTCGCCTGCTCCAAAGCGGCATCTTTTGCCATGTAGCGCAATACCTGCAACATGTACAACGCAACAGCTATAACCAAAAGGGCTACTACAAACATAAACCCAGCTGTTATATAAAAGAGCAATATAGGATCATCCCAAACTGACGCTTCGCTTGCATTACCAGCTTGTGCAAAGGCGCCAAAGGAGAAAAACATCATGATGAGTAGTACTTTTACTTTTTTCATAGCACGTTAGAATTTAAAGCATCATTCTTTTCTTGATTTATTCCATCTTCAAATGGCTTATTACTCATTTTCGTTATGAAAATTTTATCAGCCTTCAATACCCACCAAATCAAAATCAAAAAGAATAGAAAGAAGATGACAAAGGATATGGTCGGCCAAATCGCGATGTTGTCAATGTCTCTTAAAATATCTTTATACATAGTTTTTAAGTTTATTTTTCAGCGACCTTGTCGGCCTTAATGTCAGTACCCAGTCTCTGGAGGTAAGCAATCAATGCCACTATCTCTGCCTCTTTCACAATTTCGTAGCCCTCCATACCAAGGTTTTCAGAAATACGAGCAGCTTGCTTATCTAACTCATCGTTGGCCACATCCTCATATCCCTCTTCATAAGGAACTCCTACAGTTCTTAACGCTGCAATCATTTTTGGCGTTAATTCCTTATCAATCAACTGCTCATACAACCAAGGGTAAGCAGGCATAATTGATCCATTGGATACATCTCCTGGCGCCAGCATATGGCGATAATGCCAGCTGTCTGCATACTTTGCACCTATGCGTTGCAAATCTGGGCCTGTACGTTTTGATCCCCACAAAAATGGATGATCATATACATATTCTCCAGCTTTGGAATATTCACCATTGGTTGGGTCGTAACGTTGTACTTCAGACCTGAACGGACGCACCATCTGTGAGTGACAACCAACGCATCCTTCTCTGATATAAATATCGCGACCATGCAATTCAAGTGGTGTATATGGTTTTACACTTGCGATAGTTGGCACGTTGGATTTGATAAGGAAGGTAGGTACCATCTCTATCGCTCCTCCAATAAGTATCGCCACCAAAGCAAGTACAGTAAACATTACCGGCTTGGCTTCCAATACATGGTGCCAGTGGCCTCCACTGCTTGCAGTTTTTACCATTGGCGCTACCTCTGCTTCCTCGTTGGCAACGAACTTGCCAGCATAGGCAGTCTTGATCAGGTTATAGGTCATAATGATAACCCCAGTAAGGTATAGGGTGCCACCTACTGCACGCAGCATGTACATAGGCAGAATTTGCGTAGTGGTTTCCAAAAAGTTTTGATACTGAAGAAATCCGTCTGCGGTAAACTCTTTCCACATCAAGCTTTGCACTACACCAGCGATATAAAGTGGAAGTGCATAGAACATTATCCCAAGCGTACCTATCCAAAAGTGTAAATTCGCCAGTTTGGTCGAAAACAACTTCGTTCCCCACATTTTAGGAACAATCCAGTAAAGCATTCCAAAAGTCAGGAAGCCATTCCAACCCAAACCACCTACGTGTACGTGGGCAATAATCCAATCAGTAAAATGCGCTATGGCATTTACATTCTTCAAGGAAAGAAGTGGCCCCTCCAGTGTTGCCATACCATAGGCAGTTACAGCCACTACCATGAATTTTAAAACAGGGTCTTCACGCACGCGATCCCAGGCACCTCTTAATGTGAGCAAACCATTGAGCATACCCCCCCAAGAAGGAGCGATCAACATAATGGAAAATACTACACCAAGTGATTGTGCCCATTCAGGCAACGCTGTATACAACAAGTGGTGAGGGCCAGCCCAGATATAAATAAAAATCAAAGACCAAAAGTGTACGATAGATAATCTATAAGAATAGACAGGACGATTAGCTGCTTTGGGTAGAAAATAATACATCAACCCAAGAAATGGTGTAGTTAGAAAAAACGCCACTGCATTGTGTCCATACCACCATTGTACGAGTGCATCTTGCACACCTGCGTACCATGAATAACTCTTGAACAGGGTTACCGGAATTGCAACTGAATTGACAATATGAAGAACAGCAACTGTAACAAACGTGGCTATGTAAAACCAAATGGCCACGTACATGTGCTTCTCTCTTCTTTTTAAGATGGTTCCTATCATGTTCCATCCAAAGACAACCCAAATAACAGTAATTGCAATGTCTATTGGCCATTCCAATTCAGCATACTCCTTGGAGGTACTCATACCAAGAGGCAAGGTGATGGCTGCAGCAAGAATTATTAATTGCCATCCCCAAAAGTGAACCCAGCTCAACAAATCACTGAACATTCTGGTTTTGAGCAGGCGCTGCATACTGTAGTATACACCCACAAACATGGCATTGCCCACAAAGGCAAAAATGATTGCATTAGTATGTAGTGGCCTTATCCTTCCAAACGAAGTGTATTGAAGATCAAAATTCCAGATTGGGTAGAATAACTGGATAGCAGCCAACAGACCGACACTCATGCCCACTATGCCAAAGGTGACGGTGGCAATAATGAAGGCCTTTACAATCTTGTTGTCATAACTAATTTTTTCTAATTCCATAGAAAGGGTTGATTTATGCGTTTTTACAAGGCATAAAAGTAGAATTAGACGCTTTCTCTAAATATGATCGTCCTTAGCGTAAAAGATGATTTTGATCAGGATTAACAGAAATCCCTAGTTGATTTGCCAAAAACGTCCTAGAACGCGGAATAAGCGTGGATAAACAGCAATTTACCGGCATGTTTATTGTCTTAGCTATTATTAGTTTTGTAATTGAAAATCCTAAATAATATGATCATGAAAAAAATTGCCTTTTTTATCGTTCTAATGACATTCTCAATAGTTGTGTTGGCCCAAAATACTAACGACAAGAGAGGATTTACGGGGGTGGTTACTGCATCTGAGAAACAAACTATCCGTCCAGAAGGCAAGGAAAATTCGGCTGTGAATGTGGCCATTGAGTTTACAGGCAGATCTATAGTTATTGAAGGCGATACCTATGAAATAGTAAAAAAGACATTTGATGGAAAAAATACCACTGTATTTACTTGCAGCAAACGCAGAGGAACTTTCGACATATCATACGCTGTAGGTGGGTCGATACAGGTGGTAGACACCGGCAACAAGGATATTGTTACAGTGTATCAAAATCTAAAAGAGTGATTATTTAATCAGGCCAAAACCTGATTAATAAGGGCTACTGTAAATATGCTCAGCAGAAACCAACCAATAAACCCTTCAATAATACAAAGGTAGCGTGCAAATCCTTTTGTGGGAATACTACCGAAGCCCAGGGTAACAAAACTATTAATACTTAGTGTTATTGAATTGATCAAAGTCAATAGCACTGAACCAAACACGACTAACAAAGGGGCCACATTAGCTTTCTTTCTTCTTTGAAGGAATTGTTCATAACTAATAAGTAATCTATTGGTACTCTCTGTATCCCACTCTGAAGGAAAAAAAAGATAAAGCATAGCAAACATTACGATAACGATAAAGGACATAACTACAGCCAGTGCTGGATCAGTTCCATGATTGGTGTAAATCTTCAACAGCACATTGAGTTGCCACCGTAAAAAATTACCAAAACTTCTGTTCTCTTTAAAAACTTGTTTAAGTTTCCCTCCCTGCAATTGTTTCATCTCACTATAACAAGCATTGGCTGACACAATATCTCCACGGGAAAGAAAAATGGTATGGAGCCCTTTATAAATATTAATCAGATTGCTAAACTTGATTTCATCACCCAATTCTTCCGTTGATACGCCAGCATAGGCGCCATACCTAAGTTTGTATCCAGCCAATTGACTCCAATACAATTCGTTCCAAGTTTCTGAGAAAAGAAACTTCTCAAAGGAAACGTACCTATCAAACTCATTGCCTACCAAAAAGAATCGCTCCTCCGCCTTGTTCTCAATAAAATAAACGTTGACCGAAAATTTATTATCGCGAAGATCAAGGTTGAGATAATTCCCTTTGTTGAAATACACATTACTGGTACTGTCTCCATAAAACTTATTTCCAGTCAGGTATAAATCAGAAGACTCGTTCTCTGTTAACTTATAATTATTGAACTCACCATATTCCGGAAAATTAAAATCCGAATTCTCAATTAATATTCCCTGCACATGATTATTGCCAATTGTGATTGAGCCATTTACATAGATGCTGGAAACGACAATTTCGCCTGCCTCAACATTATTATTTTCTATAAAAACATCTCCCTTGAGGCTATCCTTTTCCAAAAATACTTCATACCCTATCTTATTTCCCTTGACTTCTAATGCATTTGCCCTATTTCCAATCAACTCAAAGGAGTTTGAAATAGCATTTCCATCCAACTTAAGTGATTCAAACTGACAATTACTTATACGGATGTTGTCAGCAACACAGGTCTCAAATGTCAGGCTTTTAATTATGATTTTTTCTAGGTCAAGATTCTTTTCAAAAAGGCAATTAATAAAAATAAGTCCTCCGGGTAGTTCAATAGACTCATTACCTTTTATCCTACTAGGGTGGTTCAAAGAAATATATTCGAATAAACTTTTTCCAGAGAGTTTTGTGAATTGGATCTGATAATCTTTGAACTCCAATTCCTCAGAACCGGTATTATTTAGGGCGTAATCCAAAACATCCACGATATCAATATTTTTTCGCATTGGTTCCTGGGCATTGCTGCTAAGGCTCGCTATAAGCAACACTGTCCAAAACACAAAAAATCTATTTAGGCGTTTATTAACCGGAAGACAAATACCTCTTATCATTTGGATAACCTGAAGCTGAAAATAACCATACGATTGGCTAAAACCTAACACAGTCTTTTTACTTCTCCATGCCATTCTTTTGCAATCATGGGCTTCAAAACTTGCTAAAGCGATTGGTTTGCTATCCAGTCGATAATCTTTTCCTCCAAAAGTACAAGAGGTAAACTTCCGGAGTTAAGCACCTGATTATGGAATTCTTTTACATCAAATGCATCTCCCAATGTTTGTTCAGCCTTTGAGCGGAGTTCCCGTATTTTAAGTTGACCTAGTTTATAGGACAACGCTTGACCAGGTGTTGCCATGTATCTTTCTATTTCTGAAGTTATCGAGGCTTCTGAATCGGCTTCATTGTCCAATGAATATTGAATCGCCTGCTCTCTGGTCCACCCTTTCCCATGAATGCCTGTGTCAACCACCAATCGAATGGCACGATGCATTTCCATGCTTAGCATTCCAAAATATTGATAAGGATCCTCATACAATCCAAGCTCTTTCCCCAAAGATTCCGCATACAATGCCCACCCCTCTACAAATACACTCATACTTTCAGGATGGAGGAATTCAGGCAAATTTTCATTCTCCTGCTGCAACGACAATTGATAGTGATGGCCGGGTACTGCCTCATGCAGAAAAAGGGCTTCGGCTGTATACTTATTATAAGATTTAACATCGGGGATTGGAATATAGAACACACCTGCTCTAGAAGCATCTTTTGTACCTGGCACATACTCTGCGCTTGCCGATGCCTCACGAAAGGCTTCTGTCCTTCTTACTTCAAAACTTGCTTTTGGTTTGATATCAAATACCTCAGATAGTTTTTTACTCATACGCGCATGTATGTCATTAAAATTTGCAATTACTTGCTCTGGTTCAGTAAATGGCATTTGTTCTTTGCTGTTCCTCACATACTCAAAGAAAGCTTTCAAATCACCCTCAAAACCAATCTCTTTTTTTACTTTTTCCATCTCACTCAAAATGCGTGCTACTTCACTTTTACCCAACTCATGTATTTCATCGGCCGACATGAAGGTTGTCGTACTTTGTTTGACTAAATAATTATATGTCTCTGGCCCATTGGGTAAAGCCCCTAAGCCAGATGTTTCTCTGCCGGCAGGTAAGTAAACATCTTTTAAAAAATCCTGGAGCTCTTTATACTTTGGTTTGACTTTATTGGAAATCATATCGGCATAGGAGAAAGTAATCCTAAGGCGTTCGTCATCAGAAAAAGTTAAAGGCATTTTACTTATCGGTCCATGAAAAATATGTTCAGTATTCGGTGCATTGATAAAATCATCCAACTGCGGAATCATTTTCTCAATCAACGTTTTTGGTAACACTACTTCTTTTTCAATTCCCTCCTTCATCTTAGCCATACAGGTATCAAGAAAAACGAGATAGTCATCTACTCGACTTAGCCATTTTTCATAATCCGCCACCGTATTAAAAGGCTGCACACTACCTCCTGAAGCCAATTGCGCGAAGTACAAATGCAGGGATGTAATTTGTCCGAGCGGCATCAGTTCGAAAGTGGGAATATCAAACATAGGCGAAGCCACGGTGATCAACTTATTGTTTAAGCCTTCTTTTTTAATATTGCAATCCCACTCCATTACACGTAAACTCAACCATTGGGCAGGTGAAAGCATAGCTGAGTCATACCGATCAATAATTTTTAAAAAGCGAGTGTAGCTTTCATTTACCTCTTTCAAATATGGATCTGAAATATAATTGGCTACGGTATCATTGAGTTGATACTCACCTGCTTTCGTAGCCTCAATGGGATTTATTGATAGTTTAAAATCATAATAGGCGTTAAACAAACTATCTACTGAAGCTGCATATTCTTCTTTAGTGGGTTTTGTAGAGCAGCTTATAGTTAAAGTAAGGATAGATAGCAGTGCGAAGTAGGAATATAGTTTCATAACTCATGATTTTTAGAGTTTCAAGGTACTTAAACATACCTACGAAAAAGCCATAGCGCTTATCATTTTTACCCACCAATAAGAATTTTTGGTAGGACTCATAAACTGATCCTCAAAACTTATAGACTATTGAGAGTAGTGCGGAATTACTGGAGAACCCATAGCTAAATCCGGAATTTTTGCTTTCGGTCTCTTGCGGCCCAAAAACACTATCAGTAATTTGAGTTGATTTTCCAACTGAATAGTTAAATCCCGGCAGAACTTCTGCCCCTATTACTATATGCTCACCAGCTAAATAGTTAAATCCAAAAACAATATTAAATCCAAAGTTGCTATTTCTGGATTCAGATGTGCTTAAATTTTGAGAACCATTTTCAGTTCCAGATTTTGATGTTCTATGACCCAAGGAAAGCCCCGACCCCAATCTTATTTCCAAAGTTTCAGTAACAGTTTTTCTCCACTCTCTTCCCACCGAAAAATTTACACCAAAGCTATTGCTACTATTCGTTAGAGAATCTTGCTCAAAAGTATTATCAACGCCAGATATCACAAGAGAATTGAATCTCCAAACTGCATTAGGAGTTCCCACTCTATAGGTGAGTCCGAAACTATCGAGATTACTAAACAATAGCCCGAGCTCCTTTTGCTTAGAATTCTCTTGAGCAAAGGAATTTACCATACAAAACAGTACAATAAATGGAATACAAGATAATTTTTTCATTTTTATCAGTGAATTAATTGATAATTACTAAGCCATTCATTAATCAGACAAACCTAACAGTAGTAATATTGATAAATATTTTTATAAAAACAAAAACCTTACTCATCTTAGAAGATAAGTAAGGTTTACGTGATAACTATGAATTGAAAATAGTACTAAATAGAAGTCTATGGTATTATCACGGGCCCGATGTTATTGTTTTGTAATTTTTTAACAAATGTCACAAAGCCCTCTTTCATCAATTTATCATAAGCTGCCTCTTGTGCATTCAAATCATTTTTCAGCACTTCGTACACTTCGTTGTGCGGATCTGAAGGTTTGAAGTCTGCGGTAGCTACTGTATTGGTCAGATAATCCATCTTCTCCCCAATCTTAGCTGGCCAGCGTACTACATCCTGACCTGTTCCGGTTACTTTCAGCTGCACCATATTCCCCTCTAGCTTCGTGAGTTTTTCCGTCATGTCCATAATTTCTTTGGTCATCTTATCATCTCCTTTTGCCTTAAGCGACTCAACAAGATCTAGTAATTGTCTACGGGCCAATTCAATTGCGTTGACCATCTCTGACAGCTTGTTCATGTCTTCTCTGGCTTTTAAGATAAAGTCAGTCTGTGCTTTGATGTCGACTAACGTTCCTTCAGAGTGCGGATCTTTCAATACTTTAATAAAAGACTTCAAGGTTTGTCCTCCTGCCACAAGATGCACTGTATAAGTTCCCGGAGGCACGAGATAAGTGTGAGGCTGAAAGTTGGGATTTTTCCGTGTTCTGTTTTCCGCCATAGGGGTCCATGGAGCTGCTTCCGGAGTAGTTCTGAATACAATCTCCGTAGTTGGATTGCTTCTTAAATCCCACCATACCCTATTGATACCAGGCTTTGCTTTATTGTCAATCGTACGTACCGTGTCACCAGTTGCATTTATAAAATGAATTTTCACACTATCCATTTCTGAGGCCGACCAGTAATTAATTGCTCCTCCATAAGGAGGATCTTGACCAGAAGATGCTTCAGGGAAAAACTGCATCGTACTGGTGATCCCCTGAAAACGATACGTGTCATGTGGATTAAATAACGCCAATTTTGTATTCACATCCTGAGGCATTTGTTGCAATGGAGAAATATCATCCAAAATCCAGATACCACGACCGTAAGTACCCACTACAAGATCATTAAAGTGTTCCTGAATATCCATCCAGTACATAGGAGAATGTGGCAAATTGTTCATAAATGTTTGCCAGTTCTCTCCATCATCAAAAGAAATATAAAGTTTGGTCTCTGTTCCTAAGAACAACAACCCTTTTCTTACTGGATCTTCCTTGACATGTCGTGCGTAATTAAGATTACCAGCATCAACTCCTTTTGTAATCTTCTTCCAGGTTTTACCAAAATTTTCCGTCTTGTACACAAAGGGTTGAAAATTACCCACCTCATGCAAATCTATTGTTAGATAAGCCTTGCCTTCACTCCATTTTGAAGCATCAATGTTTCTCACTGTTCCATTGGCTGGCAACTCCGGAATATTCTTAGTGACGTTCGTCCATGTTTTTCCTCCATCCTGACTCACTTGTACTTGTCCATCATTAGTACCCGCCCAAAACAAACCCTTCTTTACTGGCGATTCTTCAAAAGCATAAATCACATTGGCATACTCTACACCAATATTATCAGGAGTTAAACCGCCTGATTTGGTTTGTTTGCTTTTATCATTCAGCGTTAGGTCTGGACTAATCACTTCCCATGTTTGTCCTCCATTGGTGGTGCGGTGTACTACCTGACTGGTGACATAAATCGAATTGTTATCATGAGGAGATATTAATAAAGGAAAAGTCCACTGAAACCTATACTTTACCTGATCCGCTGGATGCCCCGTTGTCAATTCTGGCCAAACCTCCACATGACGAAACTGGCGTGTCTTTTCGTTAAACCTGGTGACCACACCACCAAGCGCTCCGTAACCAGATGCACTCGACCATACAATATCCGAATCTTTAGGGTCAGGAGTAGCAAACCCACTTTCACCACCTCCTACATCGTGCCACATTCCGGTGGCAATCACACCCGCACCAAAAAATCCATTTATCCTTGAGCGACTAGGCCCGCGCATAGCAGGTCCATCCTGGCGATTGGTGAGCACATTGTAAGGCACGGCATTATCTGTGGTAACATGGTAC
>JBATLM010000074.1:0-12777 GCA_049289315.1 Cyclobacteriaceae bacterium | reverse complement strand
CCCTTGCCGGAAATCTTTTAATCAGCCCGTAACTGTGAGTAGCCATTAGCACTGCAGTGCCACTCTTATTGATTTGCTGAAATACTTTTAGGATTCCATTTGAAACGGAAGGGTCGAGATTTCCTGTAGGTTCATCGGCTATCAGAATGAGAGGTTCGTTAATCAAAGCCCGGGCAATAACTACTCTTTGTTGTTCGCCTCCAGAAAGCTGATGAGGCATTTTCTTCTCTACGGATCCGAGGCCTACTTGCATCAGGACCTCAGCAAGACGACTTTTGGTTTTGGCTCCTTCTTTCCAGCCGGTAGCCTTCATTACAAAGGTGAGGTTTTCACCTACCGTACGATCAGGGAAAAGCTGAAAGTCCTGAAATATAATTCCAATTTTTCTTCTCAACAGGGGTACCTCATTGGGTTTGATCTCTCGGATGTTAAACCCAGCTACTTGAGTGTCTCCAAGTCGAAGAGGTAGATCACCATACAAGGTTTTGAGTAACGATGATTTTCCTGACCCGGTACGCCCCACAAGAAAAACAAACTCACCTTTAGCTATCTCAAAGGAGATATTATTCAGTACGGAATTGTGGTCCTGAAAAATAGTGGCATCTGCTACTCGTACTACGGGATCGGACGAAAACATATCAGCTAAAATCTTAAATCACAAATCCTAAATCTTTAAACTCCTGCGACCGATAACCTGCAACTGGTAACCGGCAACTGGTAACCTAAAACCTCTAAACCCAACCTGGCAACCGGTAACCATCACCCGTTAGCCTTTTTATGATCAGCCAAAAACTTCTCCAATCCACTGTCAGTAAGGGGATGCTTCAATAAATCCATAATTACTTTTAGTGGGCATGTCACCACATCAGCACCAATTTCGGCACATTTAATCAGGTGCATGGTATGTCTGATACTGGCAGCGAGAATTTCAGTCTCGTAGCCATAATTATCATAGATATGACGAACCTGTGCAATCAAATCCAGTCCATCCTGTGAGATGTCATCAAGTCTTCCAATGAATGGAGAAAGATAACTGGCTCCCGCTTTGGCAGCTAAAATAGCCTGACCTGGTGAGAAAACAAGGGTGCAGTTGGTTCTAATCCCCTCACTGTGAAATTTCTTGATCGCCTTGATGCCTTCCTTGATCATCGGCACTTTCACAACAATTTTGTCATCGATTTTGGCCAATTCCTTGCCTTCTCTAATGATGCCATCAAAATCTGTAGAAATCACTTCGGCACTCACGTTATTGTCTACAATACCACATATCGCTTTGTAGTGCCCTTTGATGTTGTCTGCTCCGGAGATGCCTTCTTTCGCCATAAGCGAAGGATTGGTGGTTACACCATCCAATACCCCTAAATCATAAGCTTCTTTAATTTCTTGGAGGTTGGCCGTGTCGATGAAAAATTTCATAGGGATATAGATTGTAGTGGAATGATAATTCTAGCTACAAAACTAACAGAAAATGCAGGATATCAGGAATCTGAAGGAGAGATAAAAAGGGCAAACCGAACATCGCACCGCTCGACTACTTACCCTTGCTACCTTCCGGTCCTGGGGGAGTTCAGCAGGAGCTGGTCGTGCCGATTTGCCGGCCGCAAAGGTAAGGGATAAGCACCAAAGCTCAAACCTTATGAGCCATGCTATTTTGCCAAACCAGAAAGATGGAGGTTGAACTCCATTCCTGATACTTCTTTGAACCCATCGGCCTCCAAATCATCAAAAATGGCTTCATCAAAATTCAGATCCCGAGTCTCCACTTTACCATGCGCATAGACGATGAGCTCAAGCCCAGTCAAATGAATTGGATTCAGCTTTACCAAAAGTTTTGACCCTTCAATTTCTTTTTTGAAATATTGGTGTACGATATTTGATTGGATACTCATAAAATGCAGCATTTACCAAATAGCCTTGAGACGGAAAGGCTTCTAATTCAGCGACTAAAATACGAAGATGCTGAAGAAATATTTTATGCTTACGCCTCTAAGTTGGAAGCTACTCAATTTGTTTCATGGCCTGTCCATCTATCTGTAGCAGATACCAATAAATATCTTAAGCAAGCAGTTCCTGCATGGGATGCCGGTTTAGCTTATCACTATTCGATAAGAACCAAAGCAGAAAACCGATTAATTGGTTCTGTCGGGGTGATCAATGATAGGGGGAGTATTCAATTGGGATATGTGATGAGCCCTGCCGTTTGGAACAGGGGATATGCAACGGAGGCTGTTAAGGATATCATAAAGCAACTTATAACCTTAAATGGAGTATATAGGATATCGACATTTGTCGATGATGAAAATGTGGCTTCGCAAAAAGTGTTGCAAAAAGCGGGGATGGTGGAAGAAGCCAGATTGACGCAATGGTTCCGATTTGTTAATCAAAATAATGAGCCCAAGGATTGCGTCTTGTACAAATGGCCCAACTTGAAAGAATGAACCTTTCCGAGAAGATATTTGACGAGTTTGAGCATGAAATAGCCAAAAGTGAATATCAACGCGCTTTAATGTTGGCAGGAGTGTTTAGTGTGGCAATGGTTGTCATGTCGCTCAATTTTTTGCTGCTCGATAACAGTGTTGTTAAATTTTACGGTGGAGGTGCTATTTACTTTCTTACCATAGTATACATTCTGGTTTTTATAGTGTATGAACTGGGTGTTATTTGGTTCATTAAAAAGAGGAGTAATGAAGAAAAAAGGATAAGCACGCGCTTTAAGGTTTTTCAAACGACCATAGAGATCACTTATATGAGTTTGTTGATTCTTTATATCATTGATATTAAGAATATCTATTTATTTATTGATTCTCCAATACAGTTTATTTATTTCTTCTTCATTATACTATCTGTGCTTCACCTCGATTACCGCATTACATTGTTGTGTGGTATTCTTTCGGCTCTTCAGTTTGGACTGATCGTTTTCTATGCATATCATTTTGCAGGCATCCCAGTAAGGTATATGCCTTCATTACCCGAAAATGCCTATTATGTGCGATGTATCATTTTTGTGTTGTCTTCTGGAGTGGCGGCTTTTGTGGCCAATGAAGTCAAGCGCAGAGTGAAGTCTTCGCTGGATTTTAAGCTTCAAAAAAGTAAAATAGAAACTCACCTGGGACAGCAGGTGTCGAGGGATATATTAACCACTTTAACAAAAGATGGTGGTAAACCAATGAAAGTAAATGCTACAGTGTTGGCATTGGACATTCGGGGTTTTACGCAATTTGCTGAAGGACTCACTTTAGATGAGATACAGGATTTTCAGAATAAATTCTTCGGGCCTGTTCTGGATATCATTAATCAACACAGGGGTGTTGTCAATCAGATTTTAGGAGATGGTATAATGGCTACTTTCGGAGCGCCTAACCCCAACCCACTTCACGCTGACATGGCATTTCAGTCAGCTCTTAAAATTCTGGAGAAGGTCAGCCAGTTGTGCAAGGATGGTGTCATTCCAGAAACAAGAATTGGCATGGGGATTCATTCAGGTGAGGTGATAACGGGCAATATTGGTAATGAAAACAGAAAACAATATTCAATTAGTGGTAAAGCAGTAATCATTGCGTTTCGTTTGGAGCAGTTGAATAAAGAGTATAATACACAACTATTGATATCTGAGGAAGTGCGTAGAAATATTGTACGTGGAAATGTAACAATTACCAGCCTCGGGCAGGTGCGATTGAAAGGATTAGAAAGCCAGGTTGAAATTCATCAAGTCGTTTATGAAGGATAGTAGAAAATCAACATTGAGATAAGAAATGCTAATATAGAGGCCACAAACCCGTACATGAAAATGCTGTAGGAGATTCTCAATAACTTGTATTTCCTGGCCAGCACCTTTCCATTAAAATAAATATCTTTAATAATACTGCTGTATAAAAAGTCAGCGTCCTTCATCATTTCCTTTACACCCCATTCGTAATTCTCCAATTCCATTCCGTGAAAGTTGCCAAAAAACAGGAGATTGGTTTTTTTCTTTTTGATATCATCAGTGGTGAACTTACCTGATGATATGTTGGGCCGGGTAGCTAACACAGCATAAACAATTGTGAGCAGACAAGAGCCTACGAGCATGAGTGTTGGAATTAGCAGATCTGGAAACTCTTCTAGTTTGCGAAACAACACAGACACAATTACGGAAAGGATGATGGCGTTAATCGATACCATGATGTTGGCCTTGGAGTCTGCCATTTCGCTGAGCGTGATGTGATTTTGTGAAGTAATCCTAAACATGGTTTCTACTCCGCGTTCCGGCTTGTTGGTTTTATCCAACTTGTGTTGTAGTTTCTCTAATTCTTTTTCCAGGTCTTTAAGGTAGCGCTTGTCTCCCTTGGGTTTCATCTCCTTTTTTAGATTTTTGATATTCTTTCTTTTGCTTTTTTCTAGCACTGTTTTTCCATACTCAGTAAAATAGGTATGCTCTTCAAGGAATTTAAGATTAAACTTCACCCACTCCTTATCTGTAAATTCTTTTTCTTTAATATGAGCCATTTCTTTGCGAAGCTTTTGACCAGTATCAAATAAATCCTCATTAGAAAGATGGTAAAGGTCGGCATCACAAACCACCATGTCTACAATGTTTTTGGGATGCTGTGGCATTTCTGTAGCTTCAATGGCATTGCACACAGCTTCAATTTTTTCTGTGGAGGCTCCCCATTCTGTTAATACCTTTTTTGCTGCTTCAACAGAATTGGTTTCATGGTTTTCGCAGCCTAAAATATATCCAGTATCGTGAATCCATGCTGCTATGATAGCAGTTTCCATTTGATCATCCGTCAAACTACTTTTTTCTCCTATTTCTTTTACCGCTTCTGCAACTTTTTTGGTATGATAGATATTATGATAGGCATAGGAGTCATTGAGTTGAGAAAGTGTAGCCTCTGCGTAAGCTTTTGATTTTTCAATAAGAGCTGTATCCATCATTTTTAATATTATATAAAACTATTAAAAATTGAGGAGAATTATAGTCGTATTTTCACTTCTGTATGTATTGTAAGGATGAGTATTTTTGATAATTGAGATTTAATCAGATGAGATTTTTAGTCGCTGTTGGGTGGGTCATTATGTCTGCTGGCATTACATATGCTCAATCCAATAATGAAAAAGACCAGTATTACTTATACCTGATAGGTGATGCTGGTGAACCTACAGTTTCTTCAGCTCCTTATAAAGCTACTATTCAGTCTCAACTAGCTAATAGCGTTGATGTGCCCTCTGCTATTGTATTCTTGGGAGATAATATATATCCAAGAGGTTTGGAGGAGGAGGATCATAAAAGTAGGAAAGAGGGGGAGCAAACCTTAAAGGATCAGATAGCAATCACCGGTGATTACAGTGATGTATATTTCGTTCCTGGAAATCATGATTGGAAAAAGGGAAAAGGGAACGGCCTTCAACAAATTGGATATCAACAAGCATTTATTGATTCTTTGCGCAACCAAAGAGTGCAGTTCCTTCCCCAGAAAGGATGCCCAGGGCCGATCGAAGTTTCGCTCTCTGATCAAGTCACGTTGGTAATTATCGATTCTCAGTGGTGGTTGCATCCTTGGGAGAAACCAGAAGGAGAAACAAGTACTTGTGAGAATAAGACAAAACCAGAAATACTAGATGCAGTTGAAGATATTCTGCAACGGAATCGTGGAAAGCAAGTCGTAATTGCCGCGCATCATCCCCTCTATACCTATGGAGAACATGGAGGTGTATCTAGACTAAAGGATCATATATTTCCATTGACTGCCGCAGAGAAAGGATTGTACTTGCCTCTGCCTGTGATGGGTTCAATTTATCCATTCTATAGAAAGGTTTTTGGGAATATTCAGGATACCGCGCATCCTGTTTATAAGGATTTTAGAAATTCGCTTGAGGATATAATGCGACAATACCCTGGAACGATCTATGCAGCGGGTCATGAACATGCACTGGAATACATCAGCAAGAACAGTGTACATTATGTAGTGAGTGGCTCAGGATCAAAATCTACCCATGTAAAACAAAAAGGATATGCGCAGTTTGCTCAATCTTCATTGGGTTTTGTGCGAGTGGTGGTTACTTCTGAAAATAACGTAAGAATCGAATATTTTACAGAGGGAAATATAACCCCAGCGTACACGGAGACCTTTTCAATGGCTAAAAAACCGATAGAGAAGGACGCGCCAGTGGTACCAGAAGGCTTTGTTGTGGCAAAAGCAAGCACACAGTACAATGCGTCTGAACGTAAGAAGAAATGGATGGGGACTAATTATCGTGATGTGTGGGCGCAGGAAATTAAAGCTCCGGTTTTTAATTTTCAATCGCCTGATGGTGAGTTGAAAATCGTGCAAAAGGGAGGAGGCATGCAAACCCTTTCTCTTCGATTGGAGGACAGCACAGGGAAGCAATATACATTAAGGTCGATTGAGAAATATCCTGAGAAAGCCATACCGGAAGCTTTTAGAGAAACCATCGCCAAAGACATAGTGCAAGATCAAATCTCAGCTGCCCATCCTTATGGAGCAATTGTGGTTCCGTATCTCGCGGATGCAGCGGGTATTTATCATACCAATCCAAAAGTAGTTTGGTTGGCGGATGACCCTAGGTTGGGTGAATACAGGAAGACTTTTGCAAACCGGTTGATGATGTTTGAAGAGCGGCCGAATGGGGATGCAGCGGATATGGATTTTTTTGGTAATGCGGATGATATCGAAAGCACTTTTAAGGTAATCGACAAGCTCGCTGAAGACAACGATAATTATGTAGATCAACAATTTGTGTTGCGTTCCCGATTATTTGATTTATGGATTGGCGACTGGGACAGGCATGATGATCAGTGGCGATTCGCAGAATTTGATAAAGAAGGAGGAAAAATGTACCGCCCTATTCCACGAGACAGGGATCAGGTGTTTTTTGTCAATGAGGGAAGGATTCCTAAAATGGCAAGCAAGAAATGGTCCTTGCCAAAGCTACAGGGTTTTGATTACGAATTGGGATGGCCTGCAGGCTTTATGTACAATGCCAGGTATTTTGATCGGAGTTTCCTGACGGTGCCAGATGAGGAAGACTGGATCAAAGAGGCCCAGGATTTACAGAAAGTACTTACCGATGAGGCAATAGAGAGAGCAATTAGACAATGGTCAAAGGAAATTTTTGATTTACACGGTGAGGAGATAATTAATAAACTGAAAGCCAGGCGTGAAAAGCTGGTAGAGTACGGTTTAAACCATTATTATTTACTTGCCGAGGCTGTTAATGTGGTGGGTTCCAATAAACACGAACTATTTGAAGTGTCTTATCTTGAAAACGGTGATCTGGAGGTGATAGTTTATAAAACCAAAAAGGAGGGCGAAGTGGATAAGGAAATCTATAGACGCACTTTTGTACAGGGTGTCACAAAAGAAGTAAGATTATATGGATTGGAAGGTAATGATCAATTCAAATTCAAGGGCGAGGCAAGCAAGCACATAAAAGTGAGGGTAATTACGGGCAAAGGCGATGACAGATTCTCTTCTACAACTAAACATAAACCGCTAGTTTATGCCAAACCAAAAGGTGTTGAAATTGAGGAAGGAAGTAAATTTAAAGACAGACGGTCTTCTGATCCTTCAGTGAACGAATACAATAGAAAAGAATTTAAGTACAACATATTGGCTCCACTGGTTACCGCGAATTTTAATGTGGATGATGGAATATTTTTAGGTGGGGGCTTTTTGGCGACCACCCACGGATTTAGAAAAGACCCTTTCAAAACCCGGCATTTGTTTTTAGGTAGTTATGCGATCAATACGAGTTCATTTAATTTTATGTACCAAGGCCGCTATACGGGTTTGATTAGAAAATGGAATGGTGAATTGGACGTAGATGTGAAGTCCCCCAATTTTGTCAATAACTTCTTTGGGTGGGGCAATGAATCTGTTTTTGATAAAAGCGTTGATAATGATCCAACGCTTGATTTAGATCATGCTATCGAATATTACCGGATGAGGTTTAAAGAATGGTCTGTAAATATTAATCTGGAGAGAAGGATTGGGTCGAATGGCTTTTTGAAGTTGGGGCCGACCCTACAAATTATCGAGCTGGAACGATCCGATGAAAATCGATTTGTAAAGGACTACGAAAGCACGCTCTCTGAGACAATTCTGGAGAAGACTAAAAACTTTGCAGGGGTCAGTTATAGCTGGGGAGTGGACAATAGAAACAGTCCCGTTTTCACCACAAGAGGTTTGTACTTTGAGCAGAACAGTCGATGGGTGAGTGACATGGGGTCTTCCAATTCATTTGGAAGTTATAATGCATCATTGAGCCTGTATCAATCTTTCAAGTTACCAGCTAAAGTAACGTTTGCTTTCAGGGCATCAGGTGGCTTTAACGAAGGTAATTACGAAATATACCAGGCTCAAATCCTGAGTGGAAAAACTGAGCTCAGGGGCTTTAGAAAGACCAGGTTCTATGGCGATAGCCGTTTGGTTTTTAACAATGAGGTAAGAATAAAGTTAGGAGATATTAAGTCTTACTTCCTGCCTGCTTCTATTGGTATCAATGGGTTTTATGATGTAGGTCGGGTGTGGTATCAAGATGCCAGCGGAATAGATCCAACAGCGACTACAGGTAAATCCAAGGTATGGCACAAAGGCTTTGGGGGAGGTATCTGGTTGACTCCATTTAATATGGCAGTGGTTTCAGTAGAAGCTGCACACTCCGTTGAAGGAACGCTGGGCTACTTCCGTTTAGGATTTCTGTTTTAGTCAACAGACATCACAGTATAGTATAATTAAAGACACACAAGTTCTTGTGTGCAGGGGAGCTTAATTTTTGCTAATAGCTCACTTTCCAATAACCCTGCCATACTGTTCAAGTACGTGATGACATCCTGTTGATTATTATGAGAAAGATGCCTGCCTGCTGCTTGCAATACTTTCGGGTCAGATAATTTTTCCAGATGCCGGAGATCATCAATATCAAAACCAAAATCCAATAAGTCTGAAATGAGATCATCCATTCTCAAGCCACTGGTCGGGCAGTAATCATTCAGTTGTTCATTCCAATCGCCATGTCCTTCCATAGCCCGGGTGTGAATCTCTTTTTTAGTCAGCCTCGTAACCTCCTGAGTTAGGAAGCCACAATTGCAAGTACCCATATGACCCCATTGGTAGTGGGAGGAAGACTCCAATGTTTTAGCTGTGGCTCGCAAAACATTAATAATTTCAAAATTGGCTTTTGCCATTGAATTCCTGTATTTTATATAAATATAACTGATGTACTAACGCCTTTTACAAGGTATTGTTTGAATTTTGGAGAGAATGGATGATACTTTATTTAGCGAGGATAACTTCAAACGAATTATTGAGCACGCACCGATTGGCATAGTTATTATTGACAAGGAACTTAGATGGAGATTGGTCAATAATCGATTTTGTGAAATCATAGGCTACAAGAAAAAGGAGCTTATAGGTAAGACATTTCTTGACATCACCTACAAGGAAGACCGGGATAATAACTTTTCGTACTATGATAAACTTCGAAACGGGACAATTAGTGAGTACAGTTTTGAGAAGAGGTATGTAAAGAAAGATGGTGCGATAATCTGGGTGCGCCTAATTGTTTCTGGTGCGATTGCAAATGGGGAACACTCTCACTTGGTTGCTTTAGTTCAAGATGTTGATGAAATGAAAAGGATTCAGGATAGGGTATTGTATAAAAACAAGGAGCTGGACACTTTGTTCTATAAAGCTTCCCATGATCTTAAGGCACCTATTAAGACACTCGAAGGCTTATTTCAAATTTTAAAGGTGGAGTACAAGCAGGTAAGCGAGTCTGATACGGGGCATCATCTAGGAGAGACCATTAACAAGTTGAGGGTGCAAAATGAATCTTTACTTCAATTGGTAAGGATAAATGAAGTTGATCCTGTGCTTAAACCTGTTCAGCCTTTTGTCATAATTAAGAAATGTGCTCTCGCTCATGATAAAATAAAACTAACGATTAAAGGTTCAGCTAATTTAAAAATAAAAACTGACCCCTATTTTCTGGAACTTATTTTTTCAAAACTACTCCATAATAGCGTGAGCTATTCTTCTTCTGATGAGCTCGAAATCCAAGTAATATATAAAAAACAAGCTGCGGCTCATTGTTTTACTTTAAGGGATAATGCGGATGGGATTACACCCGATGTGAGGGAGCATATTTTTGAGATGTTTTACAAAGGCCATGAAAAATCAAAAGGAAGCGGACTTGGACTTTATATTGTAAAAAAAGCAACTGAGAAATTGGGAGGCGATATTGGAATAGTAGATAACAAGCTTGCAGGGTCCGCTTTTATAATAACTCTTCCGCTATAAATAAAATCAGATTAAGTTTACCTCAATTGGATATTATGCGATTGACTTTTTTGTTTGGCTTATGCGTTATCATATCATCATGTGCTTATCAAGATACACAGCAAAAGGCACTTAGTGGTATTGAATTATCTAATTTGGATACCACCGTGCGTCCGCAGGATGACCTGTTTCATTTTGCCAACGGGGGATGGTTGGCGAAAACACAAATCCCTGCAGATAGAGGAAGTTGGAATAGTTTTAGTGAATTATATGAGCACAATAACGCTATTTTATTGGAGGTGCTGACAGAAGCAGCAAAAAATCCGAATTACATCGAAGGAACAGATCAACGCAAGGCTTCTGATTTTTATAGCATAGGAATGGACTCACTGCTAGCAGAGAAAGTAGGTGTCGCTGTGCTTACCCCCACCTTTTCTCAAATAGAAAAAATAAATAGCCATGGTGAATTGCAAAAGTACCTTGTTCAACAAGAACTAGAAGGTGGAGGTGCGTTCTTTGGGTTTTCAGTATTTCCAGATTTGATGGACTCCAAAACCAATGCAGCCTATTTGGGTTCAGGAGGTTTGGGCTTGCCAGAACGTGACTATTATTTAAAGACGGATGATAAATCGAAAGAGACTCGGATAAAATACTTACAGCATGTAATGAAGATGTTGCAACTGTCAGGGGAGTCAATGGATCAATCGAAAAGATCAGCGGATAAAATTATGACCATGGAAACCCAGTTGGCCAGGGCTACCCTTACCAAAGAGGAGAGTCGGAATCCTGCCAACCTGTATAACAAAAGATCAGAGAAGCAATTACAAACGCTTGCGTCAGACATCAATTGGAATAGTTATTTTGAAGGGCTGGGGGTGGAGTTGGATAGCATAATCGTAACGGAGCCGGAATTCATAAAGGAGTGTCAGAAGATTTTTGGAGGTGAGCGGTGGGGTGATATTCAGGCTTATTTGAAATGGACCGCTATACGTGGTGCAGCACCTTTTTTGAATAATGCCATGGTATCCGAATCTTTTGAATTCAACAGTAAGTATTTGAGAGGCACTGAAAAATTGCGTCCAAGGTGGAAGCGTGTTCTTAGCAATACGGATAATTTATTGGGAGATGCTATAGGTCAACTCTATGTGGACAAGGCGTTTCCTCCTGAAGCAAAGAAGAAGGCCATGGAAATGGTGGAGAATATTAAATTGGCCATGGCCGATAGGATCAAGCAATTGGATTGGATGACGGATTCAACAAAGAGGATGGCTTTGAATAAGCTGAGTACGTTCACAGTGAAGATTGGTTATCCGGATGAATGGAAAAGCTATGCAGGTCTATTGATTGATAAATCACCAGAGTCATCATCTTATTATCAAAATGTAGTGAACGCCTCACAATGGGCAGTAAGACGAAATATTGAAAAACTGGGAAAGCCAGTGGATAAGAAGGAGTGGCACATGACTCCTCAAACAGTAAATGCCTACTACAATCCACTTTTAAATGAAATCGTATTCCCCGCTGGTATACTACAGCCTCCGTTTTACAATTATAAGGCAGATGAGGCGGTAAATTATGGAGGTATTGGTGCTGTTATAGGGCATGAGATATCTCACGGGTTTGACGACTCTGGAAGTAAATTCGATGCAGAGGGAAATATGAAAAATTGGTGGAGGGAGGAAGACCTGAAGTTGTTTCAACAAAAAGGAGATTCGTTGGCCAAACAATTCAATGGCTATGAAGTGCTTCCAGATGTTTTTGTCCAGGGAAAGTTTACACTGGGGGAGAATATTGGTGATCTTGGCGGGGTGACGGTAGCGTACGAAGGCTTGCAGCGATTCCTGAGAGAAAATGGCAGACCTGGCCGGATAGATGGGTACACTCCGGAGCAGCGATTTTTTATTTCCTGGGCAACCATATGGCGGTCAAAAGATAAAGAAGAAAGTTTAAGAACTCAGGTCAATACCGATCCGCACGCTCCTAATTTATTTAGAGCAAATGGCCCGATAAGCAATGTCAAATACTTTTACGAAGCGTTTGATCTTAAGCCAGGTGATAAACTTTACAGAGAAGAGCAGGAGAGGGTAGAGATATGGTAGATAATGTGGGTGAATACCTAATATTTTGCGAGAGGGTTTGTAATCAATGTTCCCTTTAGTAATATTGCCCCACCAAACGACCAATTATGGGAAGAGGAGATAAAAAAACGAAGAAAGGAAAAATCTGGAAGGGTTCTTACGGAAATTCCAGAAAAAGAGCTGTCAATAAGGTGAAGTATACACCTGTTGCTAAAGCCGCTGAAGAAGTAGAGGCTAAACCTAAGCCTAAAAAAGTAAAGAAGGCTGCTAAGAAGAAAGCAAAGCCTGCTGATAAATAATGACAATCAATATGAACATAGCATGGTGGTGGCATTTCCGAATTTCGGGGATAGGCTGCTTGTGCTATAGTTAAAATTATATAGTATCTATTATTGGAAGCCCGCCCCGAGTCATCG
>JBATLM010000073.1:0-30229 GCA_049289315.1 Cyclobacteriaceae bacterium | reverse complement strand
TGGATAGAGCACTGCGCAAGTATCAGGGGTGGGATGTTGCCAATGCTGACTTATCCTTTGATAACAACCCAGGCTTTGGCATTCACTTTGGGGCAGAATTTACAGTATACGTTACTCGGCAGTTTGGAATTTCATTGGAGTGCAACTACCTCAATGGAACATCCAAGTTTCCGATGATCGGAAATTATTCCGGAGGGTCACTAGGTGGATCCAATCAAACTGTTGATGCCGACTTCCCTGATGCTAAAATTGATTTTACAGGCTTGGAGTTTTCAATTGGAATTCTATTTACCGGAGGGTAACTCTTCTCTCCTTCTGTCCCAATAATACCAGACCAGCTTGGCATCAGCATAAGGTGTTGAAGATCTTATTTCTACCAAAGCCTGTTCAGCTATTTCTCTGTCGTGAAATTTTCCGGTAGTCAAGTTAAATAGGGAGTCATTGACTTGCTCTATGTTTAAACCATAAAAACTTAAAGTCGAGATAGAGTCAGTAGCAGGAATCGAATCTGATGAAGCCGCTAAAACTATTCTAAAGTAACTGGTTTCAAATGGCAACCTTTCTGACTCCGGAATATTTCTATTTTTCAAGAACAGCTTTCTTGAATCTTCTTTAAAAACTTTGAACATACTCTTTTCTGAAGGGGTCGTTAACAGAAGCGTATCCTCTTCAAACTCTTTTACCGGAAGGATAAAGTATTTTTTAGGTGATGACGCATTGTCTCTATACACCCACTCCAATTCGTAAGAAGCTTTTTTAATCTGAATTGATGTTGCAGAATCCGCTGCTCTTAATTTTTCTAACTCTACCCAAAGCATTGCCCCGCCATCTCTATACCGGGATTGCTGACCTGAAACAAAATTTCCTAATGAATAAGCTACCAATGTATTATTAACTGTGTCTCGCTCCATGGGTTGCACCACGTGAGGATGTGCACCAATTACCATCATAGCACCATTATCAAAACAAAGCTTCGCAATCTGTTTTTGCGAGCGATTGGGCGCATCCTGATATTCTGCACCCCAGTGCATAAAAACAATAATTGCGTCTGTGTTTTGGTCTCTGGCTTTGGCCAAATCAGCTTTAATCTGAACGGTATCAATCAGATTGACAATGTTAGGTTTAGAAACAGGAATTCCATTGGTACCATAAGTATAGTTAAGAAGTGAAAACCGAAAGCCATTCTTTTCAAACACAAGTGGATATTTTACAGCCCTCGAGGCAGAATCCTTAAACGTTCCGGTATGTGGAACACTCAGGGTATCCAACACATCAATTGTTCGCTCTAATCCCTTCCTTCTTCTGTCGAGGCTATGATTGTTGGCGGTAACCAATACATCAAATCCGGTCGCCTTTAACTCCTCTGCCAATTGATCTGGTGCACTGAATTGTGGATAACCTTTATAAGGTGGGCCTGCGAGGGTTACTTCTAAATTGGCAATGGCTACATCCGCTGACTGAATCACTGGTTTTATGTACTGAAAGCAAGCGCTGTAATCGTATGATTTTGAAGCAGGATTATAGGCTGCACTGATTTGAGAATCATGCTGCATGACATCACCCACAAAGAGTAAAGATACCCTTGTTGTATCCTGACTCAATGCGAATTGAGCACTGAAGGTTACCAAAACAAACACTATTATATTCCTACTCGCCATCAATTTTAATTACGCGTTGATCTGCAATTACAAATACATCATCTCCTTTTGACACAGGTACCCTGACAAAACCGGTGAATGCACCAAATGCCGGAAATATTGCTTGATGCTTTCCAAAATAAAAACATGGAAGAGTAATTGATTGTCGCCCTTTTCCTTTCAGTCTCACTCCAGGATGGATATGGCCTGCCATATTATATTTATTTTCAGGAATCACCTCCAATGGTTCATGGGTAAGCAAAAATGGCCCCATTTCAAGCTGCTCAACTACATTCAAATGGCACCTTTTGTATTGCAGCTCGCTCATTATATCATGATTACCACGGACCAATTGAAATTCGGTGGATCCAAAATGCCTGACAATCTGACCCAATGCTTCCCACTCTTCATTATAGGAGCTATGAAAGAGGTCTCCTAAAAAAATTACTTTCTCTGGTTGATGACTATTAATGAGCTCGATAAGCGTTTCAAGGTTTTTGCTGTTCACAGCGTTAGGAACTGGTATACCGGATCTTCTAAAATGGTTGGCCTTACCTAAATGTAAATCAGCCACCAACAAGATTCGTTCGTCAGGTACCAAAACAGCCTTTTGAGGAAGCAACTGAAGATTAGTCTCCTGTATTCTAAAAACCTTGTCTGCTATGATGTCCACAATGCGTTCTTATCGAAGTATTAAGATTCAAATTTCTAAATTTTGGCATGGGCTTACACCTTATTTAAAAGAAATATGAAGTTTAATTGTGCCCTTTTTGTTAATAAACGGCTCAACTAATATCTTTCAAGCTGATGAGTATATACCTGGTTCTTATTTGTGTCCTCTTTGCCCTGGCCTTTATAGATCTGATTGTTGGAGTGAGCAATGATGCAGTCAATTTCCTCAATTCTGCCATAGGATCTAAGGTTGCCTCTTTTCGTACCATACTTATAGTAGCCAGTTTTGGTATTCTATTAGGGGCTACATTTTCCAGCGGTATGATGGAGGTAGCTCGCAAAGGCATATTCAACCCCGCCTTTTTCACCTTTGACAAGATCATGATCGTGTTTTTGGCGGTAATGCTCACCGATATCATCTTATTAGATTTTTATAATACAATGGGACTCCCCACCTCCACCACCGTTTCACTTGTATTCGAACTTTTAGGAGGTGCATTAGTGACAGGTTTGCTTATCGCGTATGATAGTGGTTATGGTTTTGAAAAATGGGATGAAATCATCAATTACTCCAGTGCTGTCACCATTGTAACAGGCATTTTTCTCTCTGTGTTTATCTCCTTCATCTTTGGAGCTATTATTCAACATATATCAAGAATAGTATTCACTTTCAGCATTGAGCGTAGCCTTAAAAGGTATGGTGCCATATTCAGCGGACTGGCCATTACTACCATTATCTACTTCTTGCTTATAAAAGGTGTGAAGGGAAGCACATTGGTAAGCGAAAGTATCGTGGATTGGATTTTGGATCATACCTGGATAATTGTATTGATTTCGTTGATCTTCTGGAGCATTACCATACAAATATTAATGTGGTGGAAAAAAATCAACCCTTTAAAGGCAGTTGTTCTCCTAGGTACTTTTTCATTGGCAATGGCTTTTGCGGGAAACGACTTGGTGAACTTTATCGGTGTCTCTGTTGCGGGGCTAATTTCTTTTCAGACTTGGGCTGCGTCCAACATTCCTGCAGGTGAATTTAATATGGCGGGTCTTGCTCAAAAAGTGGCAACACCATCATGGATACTTCTCTTTAGTGGTATTGTTATGGTAATTACCCTTTGGACCAATGCAAAAAGTAGAAAAGTAAGTGAAACCGAAGTAGCACTTAGCCGTCAGGATGAAGGAGATGAGCGATTCAAGTCAAATTTTGTGTCTCGTGGTCTGGTAAGTCTCGCAATTGGAATAGGCAAAATAACTGAAGGACTGGTGCCAAAAAGCTGGAAAGAATCGCTATCCAAAAGATTTACAAAGAATGCAGTGAGCCCCAGCGACAAAGAAAAGCCTTCATTTGATTTAATCAGAGCCTCTGTCAACCTACTGGTATCCAGCATTGTTATTGCTTATGCAACATCAAAAAAACTACCGCTGTCGACCACCTTTGTAACCTTTATGGTTGCTATGGGTACTTCTTTTGCCGACCAGGCCTGGGGTAGAGAAAGTGCAGTATACCGTGTAGCTGGTGTGGTTAACGTAATAGCAGGTTGGCTTACTACTGCTCTTGTCGCATTCACTACCTGCGGATTTTTCGCACTCATACTCTATAAGACAGGAACAATTGGAGTATTCTCATTGGTTGCCGTGGCTGCTTTTCTTCTTGTTCGCAGTCATATAGTTTTCAAGAGAAAAGTAAGTGAAGAAGAATCATCCAATAAATTCCTTTCCGGGGCAGTTGTAAATATTCAGGAGGTAATAGATGAAAGTAAAATTAGTACCGTAAAGAATTTAAAAACGGTAATGAAGGTGTCTACATTAAGTATCAAATCATTAATCACAGAAGATAAAGAAGCTCTTGTTAAATCCAGGAAGGAGATACAGAAACTGCGGGCTCAAAACGAAAAGCTCCACAACAAGATCATTAAGTATGTAAAGAAGATCGAAAAAGGAAATATTGCTGCAGGCAGATTATACATTCTTGTTTTTGATCTAGTACAAGATTTGTATCAAAGCGCTCATCTACTCAATGAGACATGCGCCAACCATGTTATCAACCTTCACTCACCTCCGAAAAAGAAATACATTCAGGTATTCAATGACCTGATGAAAGATTTAGGCACCTTTATTAATTTGAGTGCGGATTCTATTGAGCAGCTCAAGTTTGATAATCACGATGCCCTTGAAAATCAAAAGAACAAGCTTTTGTCAGTCATCAATAAAAAACTAGATGTAATGATTGTGGACATTCAAGGTGACGACTTGGGTAATAGGATGGCATTCTTACAAACGAGAATCTTATTGGAGACAAAGGACATCGTAGCCGTAGTGCACCGTATGTATCAATTGTATTACGAATTCGTACAACATTCGGTAACCCCTACTGAGAAAAAGGATTAAGAGGTGTACTGAATCATCATTCGTTTTACTCTATCCTCCAGTTTTTCTGAAGTCAATTTTTCTCTTAATCGATCTACCATAATGGGGAAAGCAAAGGGTGTAGGTCGATCCGGGTATTTGATAATTATTTTTTGATGAGCTATTCTATCCAGTGATCTTCTTAACCTCGTTTCCTCCAATTGAAAATCCATCACTTCCTCAAAGGCTTGCAACAATAAGAGATTGTGTGCTTCATGATCATGGAACACTTCAAAGAACAGCTGAGAGGAGGATTGTAAATGCCTATCTTTCACACGTTGCCCGGGAAATCCTTTGAAGACCAGTCCTGCAATGGCAGCAATGTCCCTAAACTTCCTTCTTGCCATCTCTACAGAATTGATACTCGCCTGAATATCTTCTTGTAAATTATCAATACCCAAAATATTGGTTTCAACTGCCTCTTCAATGGGTATCTCCTGATCGGATAACAATTCAAATCCATAGTCATTCATAGCTATGGAAAAAGTGATGGGTGTAATTTTTGAAATTCTATAAGCCATCAGTGCAGCGATACCTTCATGAACAAACCTTCCTTCAAATGGATACATCATCACATGATGTCCATCTTTAGAAGTAAGGCACTCTATTAAGAACTGCTTGTCGTTAGGAATCAAAGAGAGTGTTTGCTGTAGTTTCATCATAGGTTGAAGAAACTGCATTTCCGGACCCAACTCCTTTCCTTTAATGAACTCATGAATTTCCAACCTAATGAGCTCACCCATTTCTGATGACAATGGCATGCGTCCGCCTTGCCATGATGGTACTTTCCCTGATTTCTTGTTGGATTTTCGCACTTGTGCGGTCATATCCTTCACACGCACCAATTCCAGGTTTCTTCCAGCAAACCAAAATACATCTCCCGGATTGAGGCTGGAAATGAAGTACTCTTCAATGGAACCCAGCGTTTTACCTGAAACATACTTTACAAGCAAAGAGGTGTCGCCCACAATAGTTCCAATAGAAAGTCTATGCCTGTGTGCTATTCTTCGATTATCAACTTTAAAAATTCCATTTTCCAGATTTACCTTTCTAAATTCATCATAGGCAGTTAGCGCCTCACCTCCTGATGTGATGAACCTCATCAGCCAATTCCAATCTTCTTTCTCAAGAGAACCATAACTGTATGTTCCCCGCACTTCATTAAATATTCTTTCAGATTCAAACCCTTCACTTACAGCGAGCGTAATTAAATATTGTATCAACACATCAAAGGAACGAACGTATGGTATTCGGTCTTCAACAATCTTTCTCTTTAAAGCTTCACGCAAAGCTGCTGCCTCAATAAGTTCCAAAGCGTGAGTAGGTAAATAATAAATCTTACTGGTTGCTCCCGGTTGATGACCACTACGTCCTGCGCGTTGTAAAAATCTTGCCACTCCTTTAGGGCTACCCACTTGTATTACAGTTTCAACTGGGCGAAAGTCCACTCCTAAATCCAAACTGGAAGTACACACAACCGCCTTAATTTTACCGGCATGAAGTTGCTCTTCAACCCAATTTCTTAAATCAAGGCTAATTGACCCATGATGCATGGCAATTAGCCCCGAAAGTTCAGGAGCTTTATCCAATAACTTTTGATACCATATCTCTGCAAAGGAGCGTGTATTAGTGAAAATTAAAGTGGCATTACTCGCTTTGATGATTTCTACAACTTTGTCGAGGAGATGAATACCTATGTGACCAGTCCATGGTAATTTTTCATGGTCATCGGGCATGATCGAATGAATTTCTATTTTCTTCTCAATATCTGCTCGTATAATCTTATGATCCTTATTAGCATAATAGTCACCAAGTAAAACCTGCATAGATTCATCCATGTTGCCAATGGTGGCCGATATACCCCAAATCTTTAGGTTGGTAGCAACATTTTTTAATCTGGATAGGGCCAACTCTACCTGAACACCCCTCTTTGACCCCATCAGCTCGTGCCATTCATCTGTCACAACCACCTTAAGCTTTTTAAAATAATTGTTATACCCCTTTTGTGCGATGAGTAAGTGTAAACTCTCTGGAGTGGTTATTAAAAATTGTGGCGGATTGTCCTTCTGCTTTTTGCGCTCACTCAACGTGGTATCACCTGATCGAATACCTACTTTCCAATCCAGTTCCATTTCAGCAATAGCCAATTCAGCAGAATACTTTATCTCCTTGGCTAATGCACGTATAGGGGTGAGCCAGATGGCTTGCAGTCCTTTTGTTGAATTATTTTCATTGGCAAACGCTTCAAGAATGATGGGGATGACCAAAGAGTAAGTTTTGCCACTTCCAGTGGGTGCATTCACAATTCCACTGTGACCATCTAAATAACTGTCCCAAGCCTCCAACTGGAATTGAAATGGCTCCCACCCTTTCCTGTCGAACCACTCTTTACCCTTTACGAGCCTGTCTTGCATGCCGCTAACCGAATTCTTAATATTGGATTAATTGAACAATTTAACCAAACCATGGTTAGTAGTTTGAAATAATTAACATGGGAAGTTATTCCATCAAAGAACTAGAAACGCTATCAGGCATTAAAGCACATACCATTCGGATATGGGAGAAAAGGCATGATATCATCGCCCCAAAAAGAACATCAACCAACATCCGTTATTATTCAGATGATGACCTGAAGAAAATTATTAATGTTTCCTTGCTCAACAGTAGTGGGGTAAAGATTTCTAAGATTGCCCGAATGTCTGATCCTGAGCTTAAATCAGAAATAGTTCAACTTACATCGAGCAAGGGTGAAGCAAGCCTTTTTATAGATCAACTTGTGGTATGCATGATTGATATGGAGGAAGAACAGTTTGAGAAATTGCTCTCGCACCTTATCATGAAGTTTGGGTTTGAAAGAACCATTACCGAAATCATTTATCCCTTTTTAGAAAAAATTGGTATTCTATGGCAAACCGGAAACATTACTCCTGCACAAGAGCACTTTATTTCCAATTTGGTGCGTCAAAAGATAATTGTTGCTATCGACTCACTTCCATTTCCCAAGCCTGAAGCAACCAAAGTTGTTCTTTTCTTACCCGAAAATGAGCTTCATGAGATAGGCCTCTTGTTCTATCACTATATCGCAAGAAACCTTGGTTTCAAAACATTCTATTTAGGCCAGCATTTGCCTTATGAAGACCTCAAACAAATCTGCGCTAAGCATCAGCCAAAAGTAATTATCACATCAATTATAGCCTCTCAGAGAGTCCAAAAGATTGAGGATTACCTTCAAAAGCTGAACCAGGACTTTCCATTGTCACATATTTTGATTGGTGGCAATCCCGATCCGTTAAGCATCCCTCAGCACCCCAATTTTAAGTGTATTGAAAATACATTGGGTTTAAAGGCCATGTTGTCCATTTTATAACATTTTGTTTATTTATTTCTTAGTTTAGTTAAACATTTAAGAGCTAATATTTGTACACAAAGATATTTTGTTTAACTTTATACTAAATTAATTAAACAACATGACAGCGACCGAATTTACCTCTCAAATAACTGCCCTAAATGATACCTTAAAGGGCTTTACGTACAGATTTACCCGTAATGCCGAAGAATCGCAGGATTTGGTGCAGGACACCATGCTCAAAGCGCTCACCTATAGGGAAAAATTCAGAGCCAATACCAACCTTAAAGGATGGCTGTTTACTATCATGAGAAACACATTCATTAACAATTATCGAAAAGCCAAAATAGCCAAGACATCGACTGATAACACAAAGGAGTTGTATTATCTAAACGTGGCCGATACTCACACTTTTAATCGACCAGAAAAATCACTTGAGTTCAAAGAAATTTGGGAAAATGTAAATGAAGTAAAGGAAGAGCTTCAAATCCCATTTAAAATGTACTCTACTGGCTACAAATACCATGAAATTGCTGACCATTTGAACATTCCAATAGGAACTGTCAAAAACAGGATATTTCATGCGAGAAAAGAAATCCAAAAAAAATTAATAGCTTATAAGTAATTCAAAAGTAAATGAATAAAGTAGCCGTTATTGGTTCAGGGTTTGCTGGAATTTCAGCGGCTACCACCTTAGCCGCTGAAGGGTTTGATGTAACTATTTACGAAAAGAACGATAGTGCAGGAGGACGCGCCAGAAAATTTGAATCAAATGGGTTTGTTTTCGATATGGGGCCAAGCTGGTATTGGATGCCTGATGTATTTGAAAAATACTTTAACCGTTTTGGCAAATCTGTCTCTGACTATTATCAGTTAGATAGGCTGAGTCCATCCTACCGTATTTTTTTCAATGATAAAATATCGTGGGATATTCCTTCCCGATTAGAAGATTTATTTGATTTCTTTGAAAAGGAAGAAAAAGGCAGCAGTCATAAGCTAAAGATATTTTTGGAAGAAGCCGCTTACAAATACAAAGTGGGTATTGAAGATCTCGTTTATAAGCCTGGCTTATCTATTCTTGAGCTTGTGGATACCCAACTCGTAAAAGGTGTTTTTAAGCTACATGTTTTACAATCCATTAGTAAATACATTAGAAAATATTTTAAGTCTCCCCGGCTGATTCAATTACTTGAATTTCCCGTGCTCTTCCTTGGCGCTGCCCCTTCAGATACTCCTGCTCTATACAGTCTTATGAACTATGCTGACATGGCATTGGGCACTTGGTATCCAAAAGGTGGGATGAATAAGATTGTTGAAGCAATGGTTGCATTAGCAAAAGAAAAAGGTGTAAAATTTGAGTTCAACAGCAATGTGCAATCATTAAATATGAACAGCACAAAAATAAATTCCATAACCATTAATGGACGCAATGAACCTGTGAACCATGTAATTGCTGGGGCAGATTATCATCATGTAGAGCAGGAGCTATTGCCTGAAAAATTCAGAAAATATGATAACCACTACTGGGAGAATAGAAAGCTGGCCCCTTCCAGCCTGATATTTTATTTGGGTGTGAATAAGAGGTTAGACAATCTACTCCATCATAATCTTTTTTTTGATGAAGACTTTGCCCTGCACACTGAAGAAATTTATCAAAATCCAACATGGCCAACCAACCCGCTTTTTTATGTTTGCTGTCCTTCAAAAACAGATAGCTCGGTAGCCCCTGAAGGACATGAAAACCTCTTCGTATTAATACCGGTGGCCTCCGGACTTGAAGATGAGGAAGCTATTCGTGAAAGGTATTTTCAAGTCGTCATTAAACGGATTGAAAAATTAACAGGGCAGTCAATTGCACAAAACATAGTCTATAAGAGGAGTTACGCTCATAAAGATTTTCAGGAGAATTACAATTCCTACAAAGGAAACGCATACGGTTTGGCTAACACTATCCGACAGACAGCCAACTTAAAACCATCAATCATAAACAAAAAGGTTCCTAACCTGTTCTATACAGGCCAGCTCACTGTGCCAGGTCCTGGGGTGCCACCATCACTTATATCCGGGCAGGTGGTTGCTGACGAGCTGATCAAAAGAGAGAAAAGAAAACCAATTAGTAACCTCAATTCGTAAGTAGTTAATGACACCCAAAGAACTTTTTGATAAAAACGCTATAAAATGTTCCAGGCTAACCACAAAGGCCTATAGCACGTCTTTTTCCTTAGGTATACTTTGCCTTCATAAAGAATTAAGAGATCCCATCTATTCAATATATGGTTTCGTAAGGTTTGCTGATGAAATTGTGGACACATTTCATGAGTATGATAAAAAAGACCTCCTAAATGGTTTTAAAAAAGAAACCTATAAAGCCATGGATGAAAGAATAAGTCTCAATCCCATTCTTCAGAGTTTTCAACTCACGGTACACCAATTCAACATTGACCATATACTGATTGAGCAATTCCTTCACAGTATGGAAATGGATCTCAATGAAAAGAATTATGACCAGGAATCGTTTGAAGAGTACATACTAGGCTCTGCAGAAGTTGTTGGCCTTATGTGCTTAAAAGTATTTTGCAATGGGGATTCGCATACTTACGACAGGCTAAAGCCAATGGCCATGCGACTCGGGTCTGCTTTTCAAAAAATAAATTTCTTGCGCGATCTTAATGCTGATTATGTGGGTATGGGTAGGTCTTACTTTCCGGGAATCGACTTAGACGCCTTTGATGATAGTAGCAAAGAACAAATAGAAAAAAGTATTGCTGAAGATTTTCATGAAGGCTATAAAGGAATTCAACAACTTCCAAGAGGATCGAAGCTTGGTGTTTATGTAGCTTACCTTTATTATTTGTCGCTTTTTAAGAAAATAAAAAATACTCCATCCGAGTATGTTATGAAAAAAAGGATAAGGATCAGAAACAGGCACAAGTTTTCAATTCTATTTTTCTCTTATCTTAAGCATCAACTCAATCTTATTTAATCATTTATGGATCATGTGATCTTGGTGGACTCGGAAGATAGGCAAATAGGCACCATGGAAAAGATGGAAGCCCATCGCAAGGGCGTCTTACACCGGGCATTCTCTGTTTTGGTATTTAATAGTAAAGGCGAAATGTTATTGCAGAAAAGAGCCAAATCAAAATACCACAGTGGGGGTTTATGGTCCAATGCTTGCTGTAGCCATCCCAGACCCGGAGAAACATTGAAGGATGCAACCAAAAGAAGAATGAGGGAAGAGCTAGGCATTGATACACAACCTAAATACCTATACAAATTTCAATATAAAGCAGAACTCGGTGACCTCATTGAGCATGAATTGGATCATGTCTATGTTTGTGAATTTGATGGAGAACCCACTATTAACTTAGAAGAAGTAGAAGATTGGGTCTACTTAGATTCAGCTTTGCTGAAAAGTAAGATCACAGAAAACCCTGAACAATATACTTTCTGGCTCAACGAGATTATTAAAAACTACGAGCAATTTGTTTAACGATTCAATCTAAATTCAACAATATATTTCCAGAGTATGTTAGATCAATAGGGGTGCTGTTAAACTCTCATCTCTTTTAAAATGAATATTGTAATCGATAAAAATATAACACTATTCTGGTTCAGGCGAGATCTTAGGCTTAATGATAATATCGCGCTCTTCTATGCGCTTAAAGAGAACAAGCAAGTATTACCGCTATTTTTATTCGATCCAGAAATACTTAAAAAACTAGAAGATCAGGATGATGCTCGCGTGCAATTCATTCATGAGACTCTCTGTACATTAAAAAGTGAATTGGAAAAAGCAGGAAGCTCACTGCTTGTGGTTCATAATACACCAGTAAAATTCTTCAGTTCCATTTCCCCAAAATCAGTTTACACCAACGAAGACTATGAACCCTATGCCAGAGAAAGAGATACAAATGTTGCCCAAATACTTGCTGCAAAAAATGCTGAGCTTAAAACTTATAAAGACCAGGTAATCTTCGGAAAAGAAGATATCCTCAAAAAGGATGGAACACCCTATACTGTCTTTACCCCGTACAGCAAGAAATGGAAAGCTAAGCTTGCGCCCAGTGACCACAAAGAATATGGTATTAACAAATACATAGAGAACCTAATTAAGACGGCTCCTATTCCTCTACCCCCATTGAAAGGAATAGGGTTTTCATCAACAAAAATTGATTTTCCTTCTCGTGTGATTAAGTCTTCTATCATTGAACATTATAATCAGGATAGAAACTATCCTGCAAAGAAAGGTACCACACAACTTAGCATCCATCTCCGGTTTGGTACAATTAGTATTAGAAAGTTAGTATCTATTGCATTGAAGAAAAATGAAATATGGTTGAATGAATTAATCTGGCGAGATTTCTACCACATGATACTATGGCACTTTCCCAATGTAAATCAGGCCTTCAAACCAGCGTATGATAGAATTGAATGGCGAAACAATCCAGACGAGTTTCAGGCCTGGTGTGATGGTAAGACCGGATATCCAATAGTGGATGCCGGTATGCGTGAACTAAATACGACCGGGTTTATGCATAACCGAGTAAGGATGATTGTAGCCAGTTTTTTGGTTAAACATCTACTTATTGACTGGAGATGGGGGGAGGCCTATTTTGCCAGAAAACTGCTTGATTTTGACCTGGCTGCCAATAACGGTGGCTGGCAATGGGCTGCAGGTTCAGGATGCGATGCAGCGCCTTATTTCAGGGTATTCAACCCCTATCTACAGACGGAAAAATTCGATCCGGAACTGACATACATTAAAAAATGGATTCCTGAGTTAGATACTAATCAATACCCAAAACCCATTGTGGATCATCCTTTTGCCAGAGAAAGAGTCCTAAGAACTTATAAAGAAGCTCTTCAAAATAATTAAATCTGGAGCAAACAACTTGTGCCCTGTGGTGTTTTAATGTTGTGAAAATGTACAACCTTAAACGAAAGCAGGAGTTGCCCATTACCCTGGAGGAAGCTTGGGAATTCTTCACCTCACCAAAGAACTTAAGTAAAATCACTCCCTCTGATATGGGATTTGATATTCAGTATATTTCTGGTGGGGAAACTACTTACCCAGGACAGATCATTGCCTACAAAATCAAGGTATTGCCAGGCATACGTATGAACTGGGTGACGGAAATAACACAAGTAAAAGGGATTTACAGTATTTTATCGATGAGCAGCGCTTTGGTCCATATAAATTATGGCATCACCAGCATCACTTCAAGGGGACAAAGGACGGTGTAGAAATGATTGATGAAGTCAACTATGTAATTCCCCTGGGAATACTGGGCAGGCTAGCCCACTGGCTTTTTGTTGGGCGCCAGGTAAATGCTATTTTTGACCACAGGTACAAGGCATTGGCATCCTTTTTTAGCCGCAAGGGAACGCTGCAGGTACATCATTAACATATGGACTGGATCACTATCTTAATTTGTGCGGGAATAGTAATAGCCACTTTTCTCTTTTGGGAATTCGTAGCCTGGTTCACGCACAAGTATATCATGCACGGTTTTCTATGGGTATGGCATAAATCACATCATAAGGTGCATGACCATACTTTGGAGAAAAACGATTTGTTTGCTGTTGTCTTTAGTCTGCCGTCTATTGGTCTCTTTTATTATGCAAGTATAGTAACCTACAACCCCTATTTGTTAGCAGTAGGGTTAGGTATACTATGCTATGGTCTTTTCTACATAATCTTTCACGATTTTATTGTTCATCAAAGAATCAAATGGAGACCAAAAAAGAGAAGTCAATATTTAATGCGAATGATTAATGCACATTATATTCATCATAGCAAGCACAGTAAAGAAGACTGTGAAGCTTTTGGATTTTTATATGCACCCAAAAAATATGAGCCAAAGGATTTCAAACTAAGAAAAGAGAGAAAGGAAACTCAATAAAGCTTGAATTCAAAATACCTATATCTTTTCATTGATCTGGCCGCTATCTCGCTGCCCTTTCTTTTTAGCTTTCATCCTAAAGCCAATTTTTCAAAAAAATGGAAATATTTATGGCCTGCAATACTTCTCCCAGGGGTATTCTTTTTGGTTTGGGATGAATTGTTTACCCGCATGGGTGTGTGGGGATTTAACCCGGAGTACCTGACTGGTTATTATTTATTGAGTTTACCCATAGAAGAGATTCTATTCTTCATCTGCATTCCCTATGCCTGTGTATTTACTTATGAAGCCGTAGGCTATTTTTCCAAAAAAGACTTCTCCACTGGGACAGCAAATAAGGTTACACTTCTACTTATAGTACTACTTTCAATCGTTGCCATCTCAAACATTTCTAGATGGTATACATTTTCTACAGCATTACTATGTGTATTATTTTTACTTTATGTTCACCTCAAACTCAAGCCTTCCTATTTAACCAAGTTCTATTTTACTTACCTCATCATTCTGATTCCTTTTTTTATTGTGAACGGAATTCTCACTGGCACCGGCATAGATGGGCAAGTGGTTTGGTATAACGATGCAGAAAACCTTGGATTAAGGCTAGGCACGATACCGATTGAAGATGTGTTCTATGGAATGCTCCTCATCCTCATGAACGTTACAGTATTTGAATGGCTACAAGCTAGGGATCGAAGAGTTAACTCCTAATCACAAACCACTTTTTCTCCATTCAAATCCGCTTTTCAAAGCCTGAAAATCACTCTCTACTTTTTCCAGTCTGCTCTTAAGCAACGAGAATACTTCTAGTTGCTGGTCGGTTGGAGGAAAGTCAGCACTTGCTGTTTGTCCCTCCTTTGCAATAGCAAAGATTCTCTCTAAAATTCCAGCAGGGTTTCTAAAAATATCTTGACGTGCTCCCGTCAAATGAACATCAAAAATTTTTCCTTCAAGATTATAAATCTTATCCTCCAAAGGCTTGGCAGTTCTAGCTGCCTTCGGGTCTTTTGACTTCTTCAGCAATTCAGCTCTTGCACGTTCCATTTCATCGATTAAACCCAAACAAGTATTCACAGACCGGTAAATCTCCATTCCAAAATCATACTGCCTTCCAATATCTGCCAATGAACTTTTTGTATTGGGATCTTTTAATACCTGTACATTTTTCTTTACCTCTTTTCCTCCGGCTTTAATCACGATTGTGTATTGCCCCGGAGGAACGAGCGTGGGCGCCATACCTGGCCCAATGTCAAGATCGTAGATAAACATATCCCTCTCGCCTTTTTCATCTAACTGTACCCAGTCTTTATCACGTGGTTTAGTTCTCAATTTCGGAAATACATAATCGTCATGTCGAAGATCCCACCAAATACGGTTGATTCCTTTCTCTCCTTTTCCTGCCAACTGCTTAATCTCATTCCCTTTCAAGTCGACAATGCTAATCTTAACACTATCACTTGATGTTTCTTTTAAGTAATAATTGATAGAGACGCCATAGGGAGGATTCTCACCATCACTAAAACTTCCTTTAGACTTTATGCCATCAATCTTTTGAAAACGGTAGGCTGTACCCGGTGTGAAAAAATACAAATCCGAATTTTGAACCGCCTCAGTAAATTCTCTAATAGGCGTGACATCATCCAAAATAAATATTCCTCTTCCATATGTCCCAATCACAAGATCATTGAATTGAGGCTGTATAGCAATTCCAAAAACAGGAGCTGCGGGAAGACCATGTTTAAAGCGAATCCAATTATTGCCATCATCCGATGAGAAGTAAAGCCCTTTGTCTGTTCCCATCCATAAAAGCCCTTCTTTTTCCGGGTCCTCTTTAATCTGGTGAACAAAATTAGAATTGGATGGAGGTAGGTTTACGGTTAACCTTTTCCAGGTCTTTCCTAAGTCACTTGTTTTATAAACGTATGTGCCAAAATCTCCATCTTGATGTGCATCAACCGACACATAGCAAGTAGAGGCATCAAAGTGCGAGGGCTCGATATTTCTAATGGTTCCCCACTTTGGCAATTCAGGCATAAAGTCAGATGCCTTGAACCAACCCTTTCCGCCATCTTTGGTTACATGTACCAAACCATCATTACTTCCTGTCCATAAAATTCCTTCCTGTACCGGGGACTCCGCCATTGAAAACAAAGCGCTTCCATCAAACGTCATGAGGTTATCTCCAGCCATTCCTCCAGAACTCATTTGATGTGTCTTATCGTTTGTGGTGAGATCCAGGCTTACTACCTTCCAACTTTGGCCCGCATTCGTAGTTTCATGTACGTACTGGCTTCCCGTCCACACCTTACCCCGTGTATGTTTTGAAAGTACCACCGGAAAATTCCAATGCCACCTATATTTTAGATCAGCTGGTGCAAAACCGTACCCTGCTTCTGGCCACACTCTTACGTCCCGCATTTGCATGGTTGTTAAATCAAAAACATCAAGGCCTCCGTCATAGCATTGAGACCAAACTTTGTTGTTATCAAAAGGATCTACCTTTGCATCTCCACTCTCGCAACCTCCTACTCCATGCCACACACCTAATGGAATGCTCCACCCCCCAAGGTATCGGCTGGGACCTCGATAAGACCAAGCATCCTGACGATTGCCATATACATAGTAAGGAACTCGGTCATCAACGCTTATATTATACATCTGAGCGATAGGCAGGTTGATGTTCTCCCAACTTTTACCATAATTAAAAGACATATTAAGGCAACCATCATGCGCCACTAAGATGCGCGTAGCGTCTGTTGGATCAAACCACATGTCATGGTTATCACCTCCAGCATCCCAAGGCCCCAATTCATCAGACCATGATTTCCCTCCATCTTTCGACATTTTCATTGAAACGTTGATCGTATAAACGCGATTCTCATCCTGAGTAGAAACCCGAACCCGTGTATAATAGGCTGCTCGTTGAGCCATCGAATGATCTTGCTGCATCAATTTCCATGAATCTCCGCCATTCTCCGATCGATACAATCGTGGTGCTTTATCCTCTACCAATGCATACAATACTCTAGGATTACTATATGCTACATCAACCGAAGTTTTTCCCACCGGATGATTGGGTCCACTCTCCAATCCGTTTCTTAAAGGTTCCCATGTTTTGCCGGCATCCTTGGATCGGTAAATTCCACTTCCAGATCCCCCACTTTTCAAGTTCCATGTTTTAATCTCTGCTTGCCACATGGCTGCATATACAATGTTTGGATTTTTAGAATCCATGGCCAAGTCAGATACACCAGTAGACTCATTGACAAACAATACGCGATCCCAAGTTTTTCCACCATCTGTTGTTTTATACACTCCCTTTTCTTGCTGAGGCCCGTGTGTGTGGCCCAATACTCCTACATAGACAATATTGGTATCAGTGGGGTGAACAATAACTCTGCTGATACGAAAGCTGCTTTTTAACCCCATGTGCTTCCAGGTCTTTCCGGCATCAGAGGACTTATAGATTCCATTTCCTACTGCATGTGCAGGCCGGATGAGAAAGGTCTCACCTGTACCCGCCCACACTTGATTATGATTGGAGGGGGCGATCGCCAATGCTCCAACCGAGGAGTCATCCATATCATCAAAAACTGGTTTCCAGTTCACTCCACGATCCTCCGTTTTCCAAATACCACCTGATGCAGCACCCAGATAAGATACGTCAGGGTTGCCTGGCTCACCTACAACAGAAATTGCTCTGTTCCCATCAGGTCCAATGAATCTAAATTTTAATTGGGAGAAGTTATCTGGGTCGAATGACTGAGAGAAACAAAATGAACTAGCTAAAAGTAATGACGCGATTATGTGAAGTGCCTTCATATCAAGAAATAATTGGAAACCTAAGCTACAAATTCTAAATACCGAACGTTGTTTCTCCCGAGGGAAAATTATCAATAGTGAACCCATCAATAATATTCTAACCTACTTATCTGATAATTTGACTCGCTAAACATTGCTAACAGATCATAAAAAAAGCCGACTCAAAAATGAGCCGGCTTTAAGTTTAAAACTATGCTAATAATTAATCTAAAGGAATTAAAGTATTGGCACGTCTTTCCGAAATTCCAATTGGAAAGAAAGCAACTCCTTTCATAGCATCGCTTTCAGCCTGCCAATACGGAGATGGATCATTAAAACGATAATGATCAAACAACCTTCTTCCTTGCAAATACAAATTCACTCTTCGCTCATGGATAAGTAAATTCTGAGCACTAACACCAGATGTCACCTCATCAACCCAAGGTGTAAGTCCATCCCCTGAATTAAGAGCCCGCAACAAGTTAATGTTTGTCGCAAAACCCGCTGTGTTGCTAGCTGCAAGAGCCGCCTCAGCAAGGATCAAATACATTTCTCGGTTAGAAGTCTGTGTAAAGTCCGGATAAATCTGTGAAGTAACGAAATCTACTACCGTAGCATACAACACTGGATCAGGAATACCATCAATAGGATCCATTAAGCTAATGCTTTTAGCAGGATCACCACTTGAAATATCCTTTACAGAATTGTTTGTTGTAGGATCAACGATGATATACGCATCGGACAAACGTTGCTCTTTCCTGTCATTCACTTCACTACCAATGGGTAGTCCGTTAATTACATCGGGAGTGCTACTATCCACATCCAAAACAAAAGCTACACTACCAGCAGCTAATGCAGCATTGGCTGCTGTAACTGCTGCAGTATTGTTGATCAAGGCAGCAGTACCACCAGTTCTCGCTCTTGCCTTACTCCAAGCTTCTTTGCTCCAATGCGCTCTTGCGAGCATTCCTTGCAATTGACCAGTCAAAGAGGATTGGTTCAATGCCACAGCTTTGGTCAAATAACCAATAGCTGTATCATACAAACCATTCATATTGGCAGCACCAATTGCCGGACTTGGTTCTAACTTGTCAGAGAAAGTAAAGTCCGTATACATATCCCCAATGGTGATATATATAGTTGCCCCATACAAGTATGCACGCGCCAATGCCAATTCATCGCCAGCAATCAACAGTCCATCTGCCTGAAATCCCTCTATGCGAGTGATTACTTCATCAGCCCACCATCTTGCTTCTCCTGCATACGAAAATGCGGCATCCGTAAACTCATTTCTAGAGGCAGATAGGAACCCAAAGTTAAGCTGCTGCCAATCATCTCTTGATCCAGACCATACCATCTCATCAGATGAGATAGAGTACGGAGTCAATAGATTACCAATAGCACGAGTTACCGTTGCTTGCGAGCCATTGGCCATAGGCCTTGCTGCAGCAGGATTGGATAAATCATCTTCCACCAAACTATTAGGGTTTTCCGCATCGAGTATATCATTACAAGAAAATACGGTAAAAGCCATAAGTAAAGTGAAGACTTTCAGAATTTTTGATTTAAATATATTTCTGTTTTTCATAGTCATCAATTTTAGAATCCAACTTTTAATGTGAAGATAACTGTAGTTGGAAGAGCCCATCCAAATGCTTCAATTCCCTGACCAAAATTCTGATCAGTGTTACTTGTAGCATTTCCATCTCCTCCTCTACCCAGCACATTGATTTCAGGGTCTGCCCCAGAGTATCCTGTAAAGAGCGCCAAGTTTTTAGCAGATGTAGTAAATGATCCACTTGTTAAGCCCAATTTATCAGTAAACGTAGTCGGGAATCTGTACGTTAAACTCAATTCTCTCCATCTAACAAAATCTGCCTTTTCAATGGTATTCATACCAGCAAAAGGAGAAAGCGCTAAGATTGAATTTACCCATTCTTCTACCGCTGCAGTTCTCACTTCACCACTGTTTTGTGGATTAAAGTTAGCATCAACACCACCTGTATAGTAATCTCTTTCTACGCGCGCAGAGTTAGGAAGATTACGTCCAATGGTTCCGTTAGCTTGGCGGAATGCTGCCGTAAGGTTATTTACGTAGTAGTTTCCTGCACGGTACTCAAAATTAGTTCTTAGATTAAAATTCTTCCAAGTAACAGTACCACCAAGAGAACCTTGCCAATCTGGAGTTGTCTTACCTAAGAAATGACCAGAAACTGATTGCTCTCCTGCTGTTGGATAGTTGCTGTCTAGCATTACAATCGCAGTATTAGTTGGTAAAGCAGCCCCTGTTGGTAACAATCCTAAACGAGTTACTACCTCAGTTCTTGAGTCGGGGTTACCATCTCCATCATAATCCAATGGTAAGAATCCGTCCGGAACATCAAGAAGTTTAACACCAAAGTTGGCACCAGGAGAATAGCCTTCTACCAAGAAGTTTCTGTATCTTGGATAGCTACCACCTACTTTCACTGGAGGTGCACCGCCTAGACTTATTACTTCTTCATTCAAATAAGCAGTGTTAGCAAACAACTCTACCTTAAGGTCGCCCGTGTTTACTACAGTTGCATTAACACCTATTTCCAGACCTTTCGCTGCAAGCTCACCAATGTTTACAAGCTGTGGTTGTCTCCATCCACCTGACAATGGGAATTGCTGAGCGAACAAGGCATCCGTAACCGTTCTGTCCCAATAAGTGGCATCCAACGTCAATTTACCGTTAAAAAACCCAATAGCCGCACCAACCTCTAACTCAGCAGATACTTCTGGTTGCAAATCAGGGTTACCCAAGTTTTGCGGAGAGATACCTGCGCCAGTTGAAGAGGCAATCGCCCTATAAGTTGTTTGGGCATCAAATGCTCCTGGCTGAAGACCAGATTGACCAAAAGATCCTTTGAACTGTAACGTGCTTATTGGACCTATATTTCCAGGCCAGTAAGGCGCATCGGAAACCACATAAGATGCAGCAACCTTTGGATAAAACTGTGCATTAAAGTTAGAACCAAACGCACTGTGTGCATCTAAACGTGCACCGAGTGTTATAAATATATGATCATTGAATCCTATTTGCTCCTGAGCATATACTCCAGCGTTAATCGTTTCAGCAAAGAATTGGTAAATATCTTTGTTGGCACCTGCTCCTGCAACCGCAAAACCAGGTCCAGGGAAGGCTACACCATTTCCTGAAAAGATATTTGTCTTTTGCTGAATCAACTGTGTACCAATGATAAAGTCAGATTCAATATTATCACTAATGCGATTTGTTGCTGATGCATTGAATTGCATTGAAGTGGCAATAAAGTCACGGTTGGTATAAGCTTTAGAACCATCTGGCTCACTATTTCCAAATGCATCAATATTCCAACCAAATGGCCTGTAGTTCTCAGCAGCAGAATTAGAATAGTCTACTCCAACAACAGCATCCAAAATCAACCAAGGAATTGGATTGTAATTGATATTAACACTTCCGTTGTAGTGATTTACTTCCTGAGTAACTGTTTGTTGCATGGACTCATTTACCGTAGCAAATGCAGCTGTACCGGTTAGGTTGTTCGCTGCAACTCTTTCAGGCTTACTGAACTGAGCTAAGGATCCAACAGCGTAAATATTGTTGTTGGTCTGTAATGAAGAAAATGAAGTCTTATTATAACCAGTCACAATATTGATCTTAGTTTTTCCAGATGGAATAATGCCAATATTGGCATTCAACTGAGCTCTTTTCATTAAGTCCTCAGCTAAAGTAGATTGTCCTTTCTTATAACCTCTGTTCTCCTTACCGCCAAATGGACCATCTTCATCATAAAGTCGTCCGGTTACATAGTAAGTGACAGCGTTTGTTCCACCTGACGCAGACACAGAAGCTTCTGACATGGTTCCTGTTTCAAACAAATCCTCAGTAAAGGTTCTCTCCACTAACTGGTAGGGTACAATACTTCCTCCCAAAACGGATTGCATTGTTGCAGCTTGAGCAGGAGTTCTTGCCCATCCCACATTTGGCTGGTAGCGCCCTTTTGGATAGGTGATAATACCTGTAGCCAATTTTGCATCAAACTTAGGAGCTCCAGTAGCACCTCTTTTAGTGAAAATCTGGATTACACCGTTACTCGCTTCTGTACCATATAGAGTGGCAGCAGCAGCACCTTTTAGAATCTCAACACGTGCAATAGATTCTGGGTTGATATCATCCAAACGAGATGTACCACCTCCACCGTTTCCGGCAAATCCACCAGCACCAAATCCACCACCATTATCAATACGAACGCCATCAACAATAATGATAGGCTCATTCAATTGAGACAAACTAGCAGATCCTCTAATTCTGATCTGAGCTCCTTCTCCAGTCAATCCACCACCTGGTATCGAAACCATACCTGGCTCACGACCTTGAAGCAAATCAGAGAAAGAGGTAATTGGGGCATTTGAAAGTGATTCTGTGGAAATAATACCCACAGAGTTACCAATCTTCCTCTTCTCCATCGGTCCACCTGTACCTGTTACAACAATTTCACTCAATTGCGTAGTACTGGTTTCAAGCGCAAAATTCAAAGTTTGAGAGTTATTGTTAACCGAAACATTTTCTTCCATGTTGCGATAGCCAATAAAACTTCCCACTACTTTGTAGGATCCGTTGGGAATATCAGAAATCTGATAAGTTCCGTCAACGTTCGAAAGCGTACCCTTTGCCAGAGATGGAATGAAGATATTCACTCCGGGCACCGCGTCTCCGGTGTCGGCATCAGTAATCGTACCCGATATCGAACCCTGGGCCAGGGTGGCGAAGCTTGCAAAGCTCAATCCTACCATTATTAGGAAGGAATTGAACAACTTCATGTTGTACAGTTTTAACATACTACTTGGGTTAAGGTTAATAATAAAGTGACTAGGTGGTCATTGCACCGAGGTGCAATCTTCATTGATCAGCATATCCGAGATACTAGGGAATACCAATAAATTTCAGGCTATATATCTTTCTCATTGTGATGTAAGATTTCGGTTAGGTTTATATGAATTTAAGAACCAGAATCGGCTAAAACAACCCAGATTGGCTTAATGAGCACATTACTAATGATAATTTAATGTAATGCAGTTTTTTCAAGGAATGGCAACAAAAAGCATAGCCTGATTTGCGGTATTACCGTTTTCGTCCATTCAAGACCGTATGGCCACTAAATAGAGCCGTATATACCACAGTTGGTAGTATTCTCCCCATTCAGGGTTGAAGAGTCAATTATCAAAATAATAAATTAGAGAGTTAAAATTATCAAAAGTATTATTTTACCTTCAAATAATGATATTTTGATTTACTCATATCGAAGTGAATGAACGGGATTTGACCTTGCTGCCCTAACTGCTTGGAAGCCTACTGTAATCCATGCAACCACAAAAGCAATCAAACCACTAGCAATAAAAACCAATGGACTAATGTTAATTCGATATGCAAAGTCCTGTAACCACGCACTGGTGAAATAGTACCCAGCAAGAGCAGCCGGAATAAACGAAACTAAGACTAGCAGCGTAAATTCTTTGGACAGCAATAGTGTAAGGCCAGTAACTGTCGCACCCATTGCCTTTCGAATTCCGATCTCTTTGGTACGCTGCTCGGTAATAAACGCTGCCAGCGCGAAAAGACCAAGACAGGCTATGAATACAGCTAGCCCGGCAAACACCATAAAAATATTCTTCAGTCTTTGCTCTGCTCTGAAAAGGGCGTCAAAGTCCTGATCAAGAAAAGTATACTCAAATGGATCCCCGCCCGCCTGTTGATTCCACAAATCTTTGAGGGAGCCAATTACAGATTCTGGAGTTCCAGTATACCGAACCAATAGAAAATTGGATCGTTCTGCAAATGCAATGATCAATGGACGTACTTCAGATTTTAAGGATTCAAAGTTGAAATCTTTAACCACACCAATTACCTTAAGTGTCTGTGGTTCGGGACCATTAAAACTAATTAGCTCTTCATTAACAGGATTTTCCCAACCAAATTGTTTAACAGCAGCCTCATTGACAACCACAGCACTACTGTCTGTTAAAAAATCACGAGAAAAAAACCTACCCGCTTTCAATTCAAATTTCAAAACATCAAGATGATCATAGTCTGCGAAATAGGTACCAGAGAGTTGCTCTTGCTCAGACTCTCGGGTCTTAAACACCGTGGTGTTATTAACACCAGGAAAAGCGTTGTTCGTGTAGCTGGTAATTTCGACACCTGGTATTTGTTGTACGCTATTTTTGAAAGCTTGACGACTGTTCCCCAATTTGCGTGCGTTTTGCACGATAATTACATTCTGCTTGTCAAGTCCAAGGTTTTTTGATTGCAGGTATTCTAATTGTTGAAGTACTATGGCCGTAGCTATGATTAGAAATATAGAGATGGCAAACTGAATTACAACAAGCGAACTTCTTACACCTTTGCTCTTCATGCCGGCACGTAGTTTACCCTTAAGCACTTCCACTGCATTAAATGAGGTAAGGTAAAATGCGGGATAACTTCCAGCCACCAACCCAACAAATAACACCATTACAATAGCCCCCGCTATTAACTCGTAATTAAAAAGTGCTCCGAAAGAAAGCTGTTTGCCAGATAATAGGTTGAAATAAGGCATCAACAAATAGGTGAGACTAAGCGCAATAATCATAGCAATAAGGCTATAGACGACAGACTCCGCCAAAAACTGCCAAACCATTTGACTTCGTAAGGAACCAAGTGTTTTTCGCAATCCCACTTCCTTAGCCCGACTTGAAGATCTTGCCGTTGAAAGGTTCATGAAATTAATACACGCAATGATTAGTATAAACCCACCAATGAGTGAGAATATATAGACGTATTTCATTTCACCATTAGGTTCCATGTCATCCTGAGTCGGAGAGTTAAGATGAGTCTCAGCCAATGGATACAAGTAATATTTATATTCACCCCCATTTTCTTTAAATTCTTTAAAGGTGATACCCAATCCCTGCTCTACCTCTTGCCCCACATACTTAGCTACAATATCATCCAATTTAGTATTGGTCTCAGCCATTGTAATTTGCTGATTCAACTTCACATAGGTCTGAAGTGAATTCCCTGTCCAGCCTTCAAAGAGTTGACCTTTTGCAGTCATGAAAGAAACAATTGCTCCATAGTGGAAATGTGAATTTCCTGGAGCCGGAGCTGCTATGCCAGTAACATTTAGGGCCTTGCCATCCGTTCCCATTAAAAGTATCTTTCCTATTGGATCTTCCGCTCCGAAATATTTGCTGGCGAAAGCTGGTGTTAGTACAATAGAATTAGGCTCCTTAAGCACGTTGCTCGGGTCGCCCTGCAAAAGATCAAAACTAAAGAATTCAAAAAAATTAGAGTCCGCATAAATTATTTCTTTCTCAGAAAAAGATTTATCCTCGTATTTGAAAACGATAGGCAAAGATCTGGGCCATAGCCGCACAGATGATTCCACTCCAGGTATTTCATCCTGCATGGTCTCTCCAACAGGCCAACTCGAGTTAGAGGTATTAAACTCCTGACCTGCCATTCTTCCAAACAACCCTACTCTATAAGTTCGATCAATATCTTTATGAAACCGATCGTAGCTTAGCTCATCCGCTACATAGATAAAAATGAAAAGGCAACAGGTTATTCCTATGGATAACCCAAAAATATTTATGGCAGAAAAGAATTTGTATTTTAATATATTCCTTACGGCAACCTTCAGGTAGTTTCTTAACATGGCTTTAAAGCTTTACTAATTAATTAGGGATTAACTTTACCTTAAGACGCTGAGCCATAGCAATACGTTACAGTGATTTTAAAATATATTTTACTCGTCTCTTAATGTTTTGGCAGGGTTCATTCTGGCTGCGTTGTATGTTTTAAACACAATAGACAGAAATGAAATCATTAACATTAAAAAGACTGAGATTAACATGGTAGAAATCGTAGCCGCTAGGTAATAATCCCAAATACTACTCATTAGGATTTTAGCCATAAAATAGCCACCCAATACGCCAAGTGCACTTGCAATTAGTAAAATAACTGCAAACTCCATATTAACCACTTTGGAAATATTGGCAATCGATGCACCAAGCACTTTCCTTACCCCAATCTCTTTCATTCTTTTAATAATGTTCAATGAAAGCATGGTGAACAATCCGGTAGCGGAAAGAAACAGTGCCACGACTCCAAGAAAAATAAACATCTTCACTATGTTGTTGTTAACTGTATTGGCCTGCACTATCTCATCATCCATGTATCTCCCTCTGTACATTTTGTTAGGAAATAATTCATTCCACGTACTTTCCATGTAACCATTGATATCAACTATCTTTTCAGATGGGCCATTTACAACTATATAGCCAATCTTATCCTCAGTTCCATATCTAAACATAGTAGGTTCCAATTGATCCCAAAGTCCATGACTATAAATATCTTTAACAACTCCAATGACATACAGGCTCACTGTATCCATCCATATTACCTCCTTACCAATAGGATCCTGCCAATTAAATTTTCTTGCCAATCCCTCGGTAACAATTACTGATTCCTTCCGGTCCGTTTCAGAATCCTTTTTGAAATTTCTCCCCTGTAACAAAGTGAGGCCTATGGTCTGCATGTAATCATCACCCACATTCAAGATGTCGACTTCAATTTGTTCTTCTCCATTCTTGATAGGGTCATTATAATAACTGGAGAAAAAATGATGTTCAGTCCCGCTGATTAGTTTAATATCTGAGTTTTTGGTTAACTCATTCTTATATACCTCGTAATCGGCCTGGTTTTCAACTCTGGAGTATACCACTCCACTTTTATTGAACCCTAAATCAAACTCACGCTGAAATTTTGCATTATCAACGAATGCGAAACTGCAAACAATTCCAACCAATGAGATTGCGAACTGAAGTGTTAGTAAAACTCTGGTAAAGGGGTTTGTCCCTCCAAATTTTAGCTTTCCTTTTAGGATTTCAATGGATTGAAACTTACTGATATACAATGCCGGATAGCTACCCGCTGCTAGCGCTACAAAGAGTAAAGTACCCACCATAAACAATGTGAAATCTGGCGTTCCAAAATAATTGGTTTCCAACTTCATGTTCTCCCACAATTCGTTAAATGCTGGAATGAGGAAAAACTCAGCCAATACGCCTCCAAGAATCAAAGCTATAAAAGTGATAAATACAGTCTCTCCCATAAACTGCAATATCAAATGCTTGCGTTCGCTTCCCATCACTTTTCTGATACCAATCTCCTTAAGTCTCCCCGAGGAAATAGCAATCGAGGTGTTAGTAAGATTAAAGCATGCAATTAAAAGAATCAATATTCCCATCATTCCCGTACCAGCTACTGCTGCCAACGGAGAGGCTTGCCGAGACCAGGTACCTGGCACTTCGTTATAACTATCCCTCACCCCCATACCTTTAAGCGGGTCTAGCTTAAATTCTTTAATAATAAAATCTTCTCGAACTCTGTTATTATTTTCAGTCAATGGTTTGATCTGACTTTCTACTGCTGCTATGCGTGATGCATCATTAATTTGAACATATAATTGACTTCTAGATTTCCAGCTGTTTTCATTGAACTCGGGATCAGCACCGTCAAACCAATTATCATATAAAACATATGTTCCCTCAAATCCAAAACTAGAATTCTCTGGTTGATTCTTATAAACCCCACCTATCAGGTATTCCTTTACTTTACCGCTATCCAGTATTTGGGTGATTACCTTTCCTACCACCTGCTCTTCATTAAAAAATTTCCGTGCCTGCCCTTCACTAATAATAATCGTACCCTTATCTTCAACAGATACTCCACTACCATCTATAAACTCGAAAGTAAACATGCTGAACATATCAGGATCAACATATTGAATTGCTTCTGAGAATACTTCCTCTCCAATTCTAAAATCTCCCCTATCAGGATAGTACCTAGTCAGTTTATCAACATCAGCAACCGTTTCCTTCATCGCGTTTCCCAATCCAATGGGCACATAGCCGTAGGCCGTTGTCTGGTTTTGAAACTCACGAGTAGAGTTTACACGATAGATTGAGGTTAGGTTTTCATGATTAGTGTCAAAGGATGCATTGAAATCGTAATTGTAGTACGAAACAATACAAGTAGCTACAGCTATTGCTAAACCCGAAATATTAATAAAGATGTGAAGTTTGTTCTTCATCATACTTCGAAGGGTGATGAGAAAGTAGTTTTTTAACATAATACTGACTTTTAAATCTAAGACTGCATACCACTGAAAAGGTTGCGCACTTTTACAAAGTACCTTGCATTACCAAGTATAGTGATAAAAATAAGGCCCTGAACGCTGGATCAGGGCCCTATTCTAAACCTAAACCTAAACTAAGAGAACGCATCAGGATGATCAAACCCTGAACTCTTGGCCCCACCGTCTACTCAACGGTGGTCTTCACATTATACGTGAAAACGCTCTTTAATATTTTCTGTCACGACCTTACCATCAAACAAGTTAATAACTCGGTGTGCGTAGTTGGCATCGTATGGAGAGTGAGTTACCATTACAATGGTAGTTCCTTCCTCATTCAGCTGAGACAACAACTTCATAACTTCTTCACCATTGGCAGAGTCAAGGTTTCCAGTTGGCTCATCCGCCAATATAACTTTTGGCCTTGCCACAATGGCCCGGGAAATAGCTACTCTTTGTTGCTGACCTCCAGATAATTGTTGAGGAAAGTGATTTCTGCGATGCATGATATTCATGCGCTCCAGTACTTCTTCCACTTTTGTTTTCCTCTCACTGGATGGAACCTTCAAATACAACAATGGAAGTTCCACGTTTTCAAAAACAGTAAGTTCGTCAATCAAGTTAAAGCTTTGAAATACAAAACCGATTGACCCTTTTCTCAACTGAGCACGTTGGCGTTCAGAGTACTTAGCCACTTCGTGTTCTCCAAAATGGTATTCACCATTACTGGGATTATCCAAGAGACCAAGAATATTCAACAACGTTGACTTACCACAACCCGAAGGGCCCATGATAGCCACAAATTCACCTTCCTTAATTTCAAGATTAATGTTATTAAGTGCGGTGGTTTCTACTTCCTCAGTAGAATACACTTTTTCTAAATTTTTAAGTTTGATCATAGTTTTGTTGCAATTAGATATTGATGGTTATTGATTTAAGTTCGAAAAGGATACTCTGGTTAATTAAAAAAGTTACTTAGTTTATTCTAATATTTTTATAAGACGCTATAATTCTGAAATGGTTGCATTAATCCAGTATTAAAACTTCATTGTTTCCAAAATTCTCGTAGGATGAGGTTATTATTCTGTCACCAGGTTGAAGGCCTTCCAAGACTTCAAAGTGTTCTGTGTTTTTCCTTCCTAGCTTTATATCTCTGCGAATAGCACGGCCACCTCCTGCTTCTACAACAAACACCCAATTTCCACCAGTGTCTTTATAAAAACCTCCTACAGGTAATAGTAATTCCTCAGAAGACTGCCCTAATTCAATTCTCAATCTTAGTGACTGTCCCCTTCGAATTCCATCTGGAGTTTCACCATCAAAGTCCATATCCACTTCAAATCTTCCGTTGGTGATTGTAGGGTAAATATACGTGATGATGAGTGAGTAATCTTTACCAGCGAAACTGGTAGTAGCATGCAGTCCTGTTGAAATCCTAGGCAAGTAAAGTTCATCAATAGGGACTCTTACTTTATAACTCCCCAAAATATCAACCTGCCCAAGGCGTTGTCCTTGTGTTACAGCCTGCCCTACCTCAAGTTGTGGGCGTGATAGCTGCCCTGCAATTGGTGCTTTCAATTTAAGGTTATCTAATATTGTTCCGACACCAGCAAGGTTTAGTCGCATTTTGGCCTCAGAAGCATCAATGTCTTTTAAAGCCTCAATCCTTGCTACAGAATCCTTTCGATATACATCATAGAGAATTTTTCTACGTTCCAAGTTATACTTGTAGTCTGCATCAGTACGCTCAAATTCCTGTTTCGAAATTAACTTCTTATCGTACAAGGTTTTTTGTCGATAATATTGAGGGCCAAGAATTGCCAGTTGATTATCAATCTCCGCCAAAGTTTGACGCTGACTTAAATCATTGCTTGTGATTCCTAACCTTGTATCTCTCGATCGGTTGATACTTTCAATTTGTTGTGCTTCCTGTTGTAACACAGATAACTCCCTACTTAAATTGGTCAGCTCTAAAATTAAATCTCCCTCCCTTACCATCGCGCCACTTTCCTTATAGATTTTTTTAACATTACCTCCTTCAATTGCATCGAGGTACACAGTTCTGCTTGGTTCAACTGTTCCGGTCTGTGGAATGAATTCCTGAAACACACCCCTCTCAACTGTAGAGATGGTTATTTTCTCTGTCTCTACTTTTAGTTTTGAACGCCTATCGGCAAATAGAAATTGATAGCTCACAAAGAATACCAACAATGCGATACCTCCGTAAGTAGATATCCGCTTTACCGTCCATTTTTTCTTTTTTAATTGTTTGTCCAT
>JBATLM010000072.1:0-9803 GCA_049289315.1 Cyclobacteriaceae bacterium | reverse complement strand
GTAAGGAGATTTTTGGACAAGAAGAAATAACCATTGTCACGCAAACTTTTCATTGCTATAGGGCATTGTTTATTTCTGATTATTACGGAATTGATGCTGTTGCCTACGTTGCCAACGAACCCAGTGCAGAAATGACTGAAAAAGTGCATTGGAGGGAATATCTTGCCAGAGCAAAAGCCGTTCTGGATTTGTATGTCCTGAAAACTTCTCCACGTCATTTGGGCCAGAAAGAACCAATTCAACTTTAATTCGTTAGTTGTACTTTGATAGGGGTAAAGTGTACCTATGGATTACTTTATTTAACTAATTTTGAGGCTTAAAGCATTGTGCGAAACGGTTTGAGATCACAGTTTGATTTCCTAATAATTCTCCTTCTTTTCTTTACCACTTGGACTTACGCCCAGGAAACCAAGGTTTCAGGTAAGGTGATAGATGCTAGCAGTGGCGACCCAGTTCCATTTGCCAATGTGGTATTCAAAGGCACTACCATTGGGGCAACTACCAACTTTGATGGTAATTTCACTATTACAACATATTCCCCCACAGACTCCATAGTAGCCTCCTATATTGGTTATGTAGCCAAAGCGAAAGCTGTTGAAAAGGGGGTGACTCAGGTGATCAATTTTCAATTAATAGAAGATGTTATCAGCCTACAGGAGGTGGTGATCATGGCGGGAGAAAATCCGGCCTGGGACATTCTTCGGAATGTGGTGAAAAACAAGAAAGAGAATGATAAAAGAAAGCTTACGGCTTATGAATACGATACCTATACTAAAATTGAAATTGATGTAGATAACCTTTCTGAAAAATTTCGTGAGCGGAAAATGGTAAAAAAAATCACTCAGGTGCTGGATAGTGTAGAACGGATAGCGGGAGAGGATGGAAAGCCAATTCTTCCATTGTTCATTACCGAGAGTGTTTCTAAGATATACTACAGGGATAACCCTTCCCTAAAAAAAGAGCACATTTTGAAAACCAAAATCAATGGTATAGGAGTGGAGGATGGATCTACAGTAACACAGCTAGTGGGGTCCTCTTTTCAGGAATATAATTTTTACCAGAATTGGCTGAATATTGTTAGTAAGGAATTTGTATCTCCAATTGCTGAGGGGTGGCGCATCTACTATGATTACGATCTGACCGATAGTCTTTATATTGGTGATGAGTTTTGTTATCGTCTTGACTTTTTCCCTAAAAGTCCGCAAGACCTTGCATTTACCGGCACCTTGTGGGTAAGTAAAAAAGACTATGGGTTGAAACAGATTGATGCCAACATTGGAAAACAGGCCAACCTGAATTTTGTAGAAAAGATAAGGTTACAGCAGGAGCTGGAGCGAACGGAATCCGGAGCATGGTTGCCTTCTAAAAACCGAGTGCTTATTGACGTAAGTGAAGTAAGTAAGAACAGTGCAGGAATGTTGGCCAAATTCTATACCAGCAATAAAAACTTTGTAGTTAATCAACCCTACGATTTGTCGTTTTATGAAAGGCCCATTCAGATTGCTGAAGATGCAAGGATGTTTGAAGAAGATATATACTGGGACACTTTACGTCATGAGCCGCTGAGCGAAACAGAGAAGAGCGTCTACAAGATGATTGACACGCTTAGAAATATTCCTATTGTAAGAACCTACACCGATATTTTTAAAGTGGTTATAGACGGCTACTATAATCTGGGTAAAGTAGAAGTAGGGCCTTATATTGGTTTGGTAGCTTGGAATACACAGGAGGGATTCCGTGTTCAAGCAGGGCTTAAGACCAATTATCAATTTAGTAAGAAGTGGATTTTTAAAGTGCAGGGGGCTTATGGCTTTGATGACGAACGCTTCAAGTATTTTGCCTCAGCGCAAAATATTATATCTAAGCAACATTGGACCACACTGACGTTTCGGGTGAGGCGTGATCTGGCACGGCTTGGTGTAGATGATGAAAGTCTGGCCGACAATCCTATCTTTCTTACTTCTACACGTTGGGGAACCTTCAGAAGAGGATATTATAGCGATGAATATTGGGTAGGGTTTCAACGAGAGTTGTTTAAGGGGTACTCACAAAAGATTTCCTTTCGGCACTGGACGTATGATCCTACCTTCAACTTTGGATATTATCAAAACCCGAGCGATGTGTCATCTCCGGTGTTGGATATGTTTCGTTCCTCTGAGGTGAGCATTGAATCACGTTATGCCCGTGATGAAGTTTTTCTACAAAATGACAACGAAAGATTTAGCCTTGGCACCAACAAATCACCCGAGATTACATTGAAATATACCCATGGATTTAGTGGAGTATTTGATAGTGAATTTGATTATGACAGATTGAGACTAACCATTAAAAAACGTATTAAGGCAGGACCGCTGGGTGTTGGTAAACTTACTTTTTCGAGTGAATATGTGTTCAATACTATTCCATATCCTCTCCTAACCCTACACCTTGGTAATCAATCTCCGTTTTATTCTACAGTCACTTACAACCTGATGGACTTCGGTGAGTTTGTAAGTGATCACTACGCTTCTGTTCAATACCGCCATTACTTTGAAGGTTTTTTACTCAATAGAATCCCTTTGATGAATAAACTAAAGTGGAGGTTACTTGCGACTTCCAATGTTATTTTCGGTGGCATGCGCCAATCCAATCAAGATTTGATCGCTCAGTTGACGCCCAATGGAGAGGCCACATTACCGATAGGGTTTTTTAAAGAAAGGAAGCCATATGTGGAGTTAGGCTATGGGGTAGAAAACATCTTTAAGATATTCCGTGTCGATTTTGTGCATCGGGTTTCTTATCTGGACAATCCTGATGTACGAAAGTTCGGTGTCCTTTTCACTGCTCAGTTTCAACTGTAGAATCACATCCGTTTTTCTCCCTCAGGGGTGGTTAAGAGCCCAGAAAACCTCATATTTGCATTCCTAATTTAGTATTTGATGAGCGTTGTAAAAATATCATTGCCTGATGGCTCTGCCAAAGAGTTTCCAAAAGGAGTAAAAGGAATTGAAATTGCTAAAAGTATCAGTGAAGGCCTGGCCCGAAATGCATTATCCATTGAGGTAAACGGTGAGATCTGGGATTTGGACAGGTCAATTGAGTCTGATGCTGACATAAAAATTTTCACGTGGAAGGATAAGGAGGGGAAGTATGCTTTCTGGCATTCGTCTGCTCACGTATTAGCGGAAGCTCTAGAGGCGCTTTACCCTGGAGTGAAGTTTGGAATTGGACCTCCAATTGAAAATGGTTTTTATTACGATGTTGACTTGGGTGATCAGCCATTTGGGGATGAGGAGCTACAAGCTGTAGAGAAGAAGGTTATCGAATTGGCTCGTCAGGGAAATACGTTTACCCGAAGAGACGTGTCCAAAGCAGATGCCTTGGCTTATTTCAAGGACAAGGGTGATGAATACAAACTAGAGCTTATTGATGGGCTTGAGGATGGGTCCATTACATTTTACGAACAAGGTAACTTTACCGACTTGTGTCGCGGACCTCACGTGCCAACAACAGGTGTTATCAAAGCTGTAAAACTTCTCAGTGTCGCTGGTGCTTACTGGAGGGGCGATGAAAAGAACAAGATGCTGACCAGAATCTATGGTATCACTTTCCCAAAGCAAAAGGAATTAGAAGAATACCTTACCCTGTTAGAAGAAGCAAAGAAAAGAGATCATAGAAAACTAGGGCGCGAGTTGGAGCTGTTTGCTTTCTCTGAAAAGGTGGGTATGGGCTTACCGCTTTGGTTGCCAAAAGGAACCATCCTTCGAGAGCGTTTAGAGCAATTCATGCGCAAAGCACAGGTGAAAGCTGGATATGATCCGGTGGTGACACCTCATATCGGTAGCAAGCAACTGTATGTTACTTCAGGGCATTATGAAAAGTACGGTAAAGATTCATTCCAACCCATCCGCACACCAGATGAAAGCGAAGAGTTTTTGCTAAAGCCAATGAATTGCCCGCACCACTGCGAGATATATAAAACCAAACCGAGGTCATACAAAGACCTGCCTATTCGCTATGCTGAGTTTGGAACTGTTTATCGATATGAACAAAGTGGAGAATTACATGGACTTACCAGAGTGAGAGGATTCACTCAGGATGATGCCCACATTTTCTGCAGACCCGATCAGGTGAAGGAAGAGTTCATTAAAGTAATTGATCTCGTATTTCATGTTTTCAAATCCCTGGGTTTCGAGAACTATACAGCACAGGTTTCGTTGAGAGATCCGGCCAATAAGGAAAAGTACATTGGAGAGGATCAATTGTGGGATAGGGCAGAGCGCGAGATTCAGGAGGCTGCAGATGAGCGCAAGCTTGTCACTGTAGCTGTGAAAGGTGAAGCTGCATTCTACGGGCCTAAGCTCGATTTTATGGTGAAGGATGCATTGGGCCGTAACTGGCAGTTGGGAACCATCCAGGTGGACTATCAGCTTCCACAACGATTTGAATTAGAGTATGTAGGTTCTGACAATCAGAAGCACACTCCAGTAATGATTCACAGAGCTCCATTTGGTTCGTTGGAACGGTTTGTGGCCATTTTGATCGAGCATTGCGCAGGTAACTTCCCTTTGTGGCTGTCGCCTGATCAGATAGCGGTACTGCCGATATCTGAGCGATTCAACGATTACGCACATGAGGTCATTGAGAAGCTCAAGAACATGGATATAAGAGGGTTTGCAGATGATAGAGACGAGAAGATAGGCAGGAAAATAAGGGACGCAGAGATGAAAAAAGTACCTTTTATGCTTATAGTCGGTGAGAAAGAGGTGGCAGAGCGGAAGGTATCCGTAAGGAGACATGGGGCAGGAGACCAAGGAGCAATGGATCTGGAAGAGTTTGCTACCCATTTTGAACAAGAGAGTAAGCCTCCGATGTAACCCAAATATTGGCTTTTTGGCTTGTCTAATAAAGAAAATATAAGTTTCTCAGCATTTTTGAAAAGTTGAAAATATGGCGATATTTGCACCCTTGTCAGCGGGTCTGGCAAGTTGTTTTTTAATTTAAACCCTTTTAGTGGCAATATTTCCAGGAAGTAAAAGGCCTTTTAACAGAAGAGGCTTCAGACAAAGAGTAGTAGAAGAGCCTTACCGCGTAAATGACAGGATAATCGCACCTCAAGTGAGGGTGGTTGGAGAAAACATCAAAGTGGATGTGTATTCTACTTCGATGGCCATTAAAATGGCAAAAGAACAAGGGTTAGACTTAGTAGAGATATCGCCCAATGCGGTACCTCCTGTTTGTAAAATCATTGATTATTCAAAGTTTAAGTACGAACAGAAGAAGAAACAGAAGGAAATAAAGCAGAATGCTCAAAAAACGGTGATTAAGGAGATCCGTTTTGGGCCAAATACTGATGATCATGATTTTAACTTTAAATTAAATCATGCTCTCAACTTTCTGAAGGAGGGATCGAAAGTAAAGGCGTACGTTCATTTTGTAGGAAGATCGATTGTGTACAAGGAGCGTGGAGAGATTCTCCTGCTTAAGTTTGCACAGTCGTTGGAGGATCACGGTAAGGTAGAATTAATGCCTAAGCTGGAAGGAAAGAGGATGTACATGATGATTGCGCCAAAAGCAAAAAAGTAATTTTTTTAAGTGTAAATAGAATGCCAAAGTTAAAAACGAAGTCGGGTGCCAAGAAAAGATTTAAAATCACTGGCAGTGGCAAAATTAAGCGTAAGAAGGCTTATATGAACCACATCCTGACGAAAAAGGAGACTAAGCAGAAGAGGAATCTGGCCCAAAAAACCACCGTTAAGAAAGTTGACGAGGGTAATATTAAGCCGATGCTTCCTTATGCTTTTTAGGTTTGTGATTGATACGCAATCACAGTATTGTTAAACCCGGTCACTGAGCATTAAGATCTCGTTCAATCGAGGCGCCATTGACCAAAAATTGAAAAACTAATGCCACGTTCAGTAAACAGTGTTGCATCGCGTGCAAAAAGGAAACGCGTACTCAAATTAGCCAAGGGCTTTTTTGGTAGAAAGAAAAACGTTTGGACAGTAGCTAAGAATGCTGTCGAGAAAGGTCTCGTGTATGCCTACAGAGACCGTAAAGCCAAGAAAAGAGAATTTAGATCACTATGGATTCAAAGAATCAATGCTGGAGCAAGGCTTCATGGCATGTCGTATTCTGAGTTCATGGGCAAAGCCAATAAAGCAGGTGTTGAATTGAACAGAAAAGTGTTGGCGGATTTAGCAGCCAATCACCCTGAGGCTTTTGAGGCGATTGTAAAGAAGTTGAACTGATAAACTTATCAGAGATTGAAAAGGGGCGTTGAGCCCCTTTTTTGTTTTAAACGCATATTTTTGCCCTATGAGCAGGTCCAAGAAGATATTTGTTGCACTGGCAGTGGTGTTTTTTATAGGACTAGGATATATCAGCTACGACATTAGCAACCGTACTACCTTTCCTGGTTCTAAACCTCAGCTTAAAGAAAGGATCAAATCTCAGTTTATGACTCCAGACTCCTTAAAACAGGACTCCTTAAAAGCAACTCATCGCTAAATATGTCATTTTACCAATTGTAGCATCAGGTTAGCGGATTGGTATTTCATAAAAGTATAGGCTGCTGTACTTTAGTATCAGATTAAAGCCAACTATAGACAGGATTATCCCCCGTGGTCAAGGACTTCGGGGGATTTTCTCTTTATAGCCCTTCCACAATTGTTCCAGATCAATCTTAAGTTCCTGGAAGCACTGTACAAAACTGGCGGATCAGAAAAACGTCACGCCTCAACTTTTGAGATAGCTTCATTGTAATATATAAGGAGTTTAGGTGGCCTTAAAATGTGGTTCAACTGTCAAAAACGACAACTTACCAAGCCAAACTTCGTGTTATCGGGTGGCTATTTTATAAAAACATTGGCTGCTGTACTTTAGCTTCAGATTAAAGCCAACTATAGACAGGATTATCCCCCGCGGTCAAGGACTTCGGGGGATTTTCTCTTTTAAGGCCTTCCAGTATTTGTCTTTATAAAGCTCCTCAGCCATTCTTAAACCATTTTGGGGTATATTCATCAAGCCAGTCTTCAATAGTTGGGATGATCTGTATGTTTGAACATATTTATTAATAAATTGATTAAGAACCCTCAAACCTATGGTGCATATGAAAAAAATCATTCTGTTAAATTGGATATGCATTTCCATCCTTTCACTGCAACTAAGTTGCTCTTCCAATGATGATGGAATGCAAACAATTGATTGTTCTCAATCCACTCTTGCCATAAGTTTGCTGAGCTCTATAGATGCTAGTGGTTGTACAACAGCTGATGGCGTGATCACTGTGGATGCAAGTGGAGGAGAAGGACCTTATACATTTGAAATTGGTAGTATAAATAATAATGGCGGAACATTTGATGGATTAACAGCGGGTGACTACGAAGTGAAGGTAACAGATGGGAATTCATGTGTTAGACTTATAGATGTTTCCTTGAGTGGTGGGAGTTCTACCCTAAGTTTGGCTGCCACGGCCACCCCTGACACTGATTGCCTGACAGGGAACGGAACAATAACTGCAACGGAAACAGGTGGTGTTGGACCGTATGAGTTTAAACTGAATAATGGTTCGTTTGGATCAAGTGCAACATTCACGGCTTTAAAGGCCGGTAATTATACTGTGGAAGTTAAAGACAGTGGGGGTTGTTCTTTTGTAAAGGATGTTACTATTGTAAAAGGTGAAACAGGAGTAAGTTTTAGTGCTCAGATAAAACCAATTATTAATACAAAGTGTGCACTTTCAGGTTGCCACAACGGTGACAATGGAGCAAGTCGTAACTGGACCGTATTCAGTAATGTAAAATCTAACGCTGCCAATATAAAAACACGGACTGGAAACCGCAGTATGCCTCAAACAGGAAGTTTAACTCAGGATCAAATAGATCTTATTGCCTGTTGGGTGGATGATGGGGCAAAGGATAATTGAAACTACCTTTCAGTGCAATGAAATTACTTCCTAGTGTTTTATTAATTTTTACCTTTGTTGTCACTCACGCACAGAAGTATAAAAGTGAGCAGTCGTCCATAACTTTTTTTTCTGAGGCTGCTATCGAAAACATAGCCGCAACCAATTCCAGCGCTACCAGCTTGTTCAACGCTGAAACTGGCGAGATAGCTTTTTTGGTGCAGATGGATGGTTTTGAATTTGAAAAATCTCTGATGCAACAACACTTTAATGAGAAGTATATGGAAACACACAAGTTTCCAACAGCAAGCTTTAAAGGTAAAATAATTGGATTTGAAAAAGCTTTAAATGGAAAGCCGAGGGTAAAGGCCACTGGCCAGTTTACTATTCATGGTCAATCAAAAGCAATGGAAGTAGAAGGGTTTTTGACTATAGACAATAGAGAAATTATTATGTCTTCTAGCTTTATGATTGAATTGGCTGACTATAAAATCAAAATACCCAAACTCCTGTGGCAAAATATTGCTGAAAGGGTAGAGGTTAAGATTAAATTTATTTACAAACCATTATGAAAAAGGTTTATTTTTTAATCTTGCTAGTACTTTCAGTTTTTGGTGTATATGGACAAGATGATTTAATGAATGAATTGCAGGAAGGTCAATCTGAAAAGACAGACTATATACTTCAAACTTTTAACGGTACACGTATTATTAATGGACAGTCAGTAGAAACGAAGGGTAAGGGAGAATTGGAGTTCATTTTCTCTCACCGCTTTGGTAGAATTAACTCGGGGTCTTACAATTTTTGGGGACTCGATGACGCTTTCGTTCGCTTGGGTCTTGAGTACGGTATAACAGATCGACTGGGAGTTGGAATTGGGAGAAGCTCTACCGATAAAACATTCGATGGTTTTGTTCGCTATAAGGTATTGAGGCAAAGCAGCGGTTCAACCAATATTCCGTTCACCCTTACAGCAATTAGCACGGGTTATATCAAAACATCTCCTCAAGCTAAGTTCAATCCTCAGGTGACTACGAATGATAGGATGGCTTATTCTTTGGAATTACTAGTTGGAAAAAAATTCAGTCCAAACTTCTCTCTACAGATTACTCCTGTATTTGTGCATCGTAATACAGTAAGTCAAATGATTGAAAACAATGATGATATAGCCATCGGTATAGGCGGAAGGCACAAAATTACACGTAGCCTGTCGGTCACTGGAGAGTATTTCTACAGATTAAATCCACATGCCAACTCATCCAGGTCTGATGCAATGGGGCTTGGTTTGGATATTGAAACAGGTGGTCACGTATTTCAATTGATTTTCACAAACAGCCTTGGCTTGTTTACCCGATCGGTGGTAAGTGAAACACAAGGTGATTTTTTCGATGGTGACATTCATTTTGGTTTTAATATCTCCAGGAATTTTCAGCTCATTCATAAAAAGTAGTCACTTCTTTACTGCAATTTTTCTATAGCTCATAGATAATAGTGAATGGTTTAATACTTTTAAGTTTAAAACCTACTATCCGCCCTTAGAGTTGTTATTGCTTTCTATCATCGCCTATTTAATTTTAACCGTAGCCATTGGTTATTGGGCATCCCGAAAAGTAAAAACTACTGGTGACTTTATGCTGGCAGGCAGGAGCTTGCCTATCATGCTTAGTTCGGCCGCGTTGTTTGCCACCTGGTTTGGATCAGAAACTGTTTTTGGTGCTTCCGCGGAATTTTTGGAGGGAGGTTTGTATGCCGTTATAGAAGATCCCTTTGGAGCAGCCCTTTGTTTGGTTTTGTTCGGACTCTTCTTTGCACGAAAACTGTACAACATGAATCTCTTAACGCTTGGAGATTACTTCAAGCATCGCTACGGCAGACGTACAGAGCTTGTGGCAAGTGCCTTCCTTGCCCCGCCTTATGT
>JBATLM010000071.1:0-7148 GCA_049289315.1 Cyclobacteriaceae bacterium | reverse complement strand
CTACCAGTGAGCTCCTTCAAAAACTTATTGGCCATGGTATTACTCAGCGGTTGGTAATCATTCGAGCGGATATCTTCAGCAATGCCCCGGATCTTATTATTCAAAAACAAAACAATTTCCTTCCGCTCCTGTCGCCCACGTACCCTCTTCATCTGAGTAATAATCACATGATCAGCCTTAAACCTCCAATTGTAAAAATCTTGGATATCCTGGTAACGTCTGCCCGTATACACCGCCAGCAAAAACCAACAAAGCGTCTTCCGGAGATAAAACGGCAACTCGTGATTGAGTAGATCCAGGTACAAATTCAACTCCGACAAAGTAAGCGAAGCCCTCTCCGTTTTCACCTTCTCGAGTGTAAAGTCATCAAACGGATTTAACTTCAGCAACTTCTTTTTAATGCCATGCTTCAGCACCCTCCGGAGGATCCTCATATTCGAGTGGATCGTGTTCTTATTGTTCTTCCTGGTACCGGCCATCCAATCACGGTACCGGAGCAGCCAATCATAATCTATTTGATGGACCTCGAGAGAAGGCGCAAAGCTGGCCAGCTTCTGAGTCACAAACCGAACCTTATCCTTATAGGAGTCGCTATACTCTGATTTGTGTTTTTCGAGGTAGTCAGCAACCAAATCAAAGTAATTGTAAGCACTCAGCCCAGCAAACTCCATCCTGAAGGTATCCCAGGTGATAGTTCGGCCAGTGATCTCATGGTCTAAAAGGATATCGTCCGCCTGAGCTTGAGTCCTCTTCAGCAAGTGATTGATTTTTCTAGCGTTCGGGTGATCATCCGTTACCAGGCGAAGCCCCTCATCCCAATAGGATAGCGTCACACGCCTTTTAAGATTGATAGGAGGGTAAACTTTACGGTTGATGATAAGACGAAGGTAGAGCGGCACAGATCCGTCCGGTCTTACATAATCCTTCTTTGCAAAAATGTGAGCAGTCATATTCGTAAACGGGTTAGTATTCGTAAACCATTCGCAAACGAAACATTCACTTATTACGCTAATGAGCGTAATAAGTGAACAAAAGAACCCGCTCCGAAGAGCAAAACCCGCCTATCTAGTGTAACAGACTAAATAAGCGTGTTTTATCGCGGTCTGGACGGGACTCGAACCCGCGACCTCCTGCGTGACAGGCAGGCATTCTAACCAGCTGAACTACCAGACCAAACTCAACCGACCTAAATCGGTGCGCAAAGATAGCAGTTGCCCCATTCTATCCAAAATATCGATTCAGAAAACGTTTTCATATTTTGAATCATTTCTAAAAATGTATGGAACAACCAAAAGTCACGTTGATTTAAGGTGCAGGCTTCTACTGATAGAAATATTGTAATACTTTAGGTGATTCTAATGATGAGGCTTCTGCTTACAATAGTGTTCGTTCTTTTTCTGACTGCATGCAGTCGGCATAATTACCGTGCGGAAAAAGTAAAGAAGCCGCGCATTCACCATACCTGGTACAAGAACCACAAATGGCATAAGAAAATACAGGTGGGTCGGGTACGTATTCGATGGTTTGAAAAACAGGGAACGAAGACGGTCAGAATGAAAGGCTAATTAGAACCCTTTGGCTACCAACTCCACATTCTTTCTAAAGAAAAATTTCAAGTTGCTAATTTGCTGAATGTGAGCCGTTAGTACCGATCCGTAAAAAATAGTAGTAAGTAAATTAGTGATGTCTCTGGTAGAGGCTGTTTTGGTAATTTCTTTTTTGAAGATAGCCTCTAATGTAAACTTCTCAAACATTTGATCTACAGAATGAATATCGATGCTGGAGATATTTTCTTTATTCGGATAGAGTAACTGCTTCTCTTCCAGCTTTACAGGAAAAGGTTTAGGAGGTCTTCGCAAGTCCGCCAGGTAACCAAACAAGCTTAATATCATACCCGGATGAGATTCACATTCCTCGCTCAACTTGTCAAAAAGATAAGTAATCCCGGTCATGCCCTCTTTCGGCTTTTCGTTCAAATCTACGGCCCTGCGCAAGCACCACACCCTGAAATAATACAATAGAATATCTTCCTTTTGAGGGAAATATTTAAACAGGGTTACTTTACTAATTTTCGTTTTAGCGCATATCTCATCCACATAGATGGCATCGAAAGACTTTTTGCCGATTAGTTTGAGCGTGTGCTCAAGAACAGACAACTTTAGACGAGCGGCTTTTTCTTTCCTTAAACTCATAGTTTTGTTAGCGTTGAAGTAATACATTTATCGGCAGAAACCAAAACCCATTTCTATGAACCGCTTCTTTACCCTGCTATTGGCAGTTGTACTAGTTTCTTGTCAAACAAAGGAGGTTAAAACCCCAGTAATTGGATTAACTGCCGACAATGCCATGGTAGTGTCAGCACATCCTTTAGCTTCCCAGGCTGGACTTTCCGTTTTACAAAAAGGGGGCAACGCTGTAGATGCATCCATTGCAGTTCAGTTTGCACTAGCTGTTGTTTATCCAGGCGCTGGGAACATTGGCGGGGGTGGTTTTATGGTAGCCAGGTTTAATGACGGGTCACTTGATGCCTTGGATTATAGAGAAGCGGCACCTGCTAAGGCTACCACTAACATGTACATAGGAGAAACCGGAGAGGCAGATTCAGAATTGAGTACCGCTGGTCATTTAGCAAGCGGAATTCCAGGAACCGTTGCGGGTCTCGAGGCTGCACATAAGAAATATGGTAAACTGGACTGGAATGAGTTAGTACAGCCTGCAATAGATTTGGCTATCAATGGCTTTACGCTTACTGAAAAAGAAGCTGCAGGTCTTAACCGTGCCGGGGAGTCATTTAAAAAATACAGTACGGTAACTCCCGATCAATTTTTAAGCGAAGAGTGGAATGAGGGCGACTCCATTTGGAACAAAGACCTAGGTCACACTTTAGAATTGATCCGTGATAATGGAAGAGCTGGTTTCTATGAAGGTCCAACTGCTGACAACATAGTGGCTGAAATGGAAAGAGGAAAAGGATTGATTTCACTGGAAGATTTAAAAGGTTATGAAGCCATTTGGAGAACTCCACTTACCAGTAATTATAGAGGACATAATATTATTTCAATGCCTCCCCCTTCAAGTGGTGGAGTTGCATTAATGCAACTGCTTAATTCAGTTTCGGGTTATCCAATCAATGAGTGGGGATGGAACTCAACTAAAAGTGTTCACCTGATTGTGGAGGCTGAAAGAAGGGCCTATGCAGACCGTGCTTTTTACCTTGGCGATCCCGATTTCGTAAACGTACCTGTTAGTGAACTGACTGGACTTTCCTATACCACTGGCCGAATGGAAAGTTTTAATCCAGAGACAGCTACACCAAGTAGTGCAATCTCAGAAGGAGCAATAGCCATGAAGGAATCCGAAGAGACTACACATCTTTCCATTGTAGACAAAGAAGGTAACGCTGTGTCGGTCACAACTACACTTAACGGTGGTTACGGATCCAGAGTAATCGTAGCCGGTTCGGGTTTTTTACTTAATAATGAAATGGATGATTTCAGCGCAAAACCAGGCGTGCCTAATATGTATGGAGCTATTGGTGGCGAAGCCAATAAAATTGAACCGGGCAAGCGCATGTTGAGCTCTATGACTCCTACAATAGTAGAAAAAGACGGGAAATTACTAATGGTAGTAGGTACACCAGGCGGCACTACTATTATCACTTCTGTATTTCAAATCATCGTAGACGTGGTTGACCATAAAATGGGAATGCAAGAAGCCGTAAATGCAAAACGTTTTCATAGCCAGTGGCTACCTGATGTGGTATTTAACGAACAAGGTGCTTTTACTGAAGCTGACAGCTTACAGTTGGTAAAAATGGGGCACAAGTTTGGTATGCGCGGAGGCATAGGAAGAGTAGATGCTATCCTTGTGCTTCCTGATGGCAAATTAGAAGGCGGAGCGGATCCAAGAGGAGACGATACGGCATTGGGGTACTAGAATCTGGATTCTAGATTCTGGGCTTTAACATCTGGTATCCAGCTATCAGTTCTTAATGATGGTGAACTCCACCCTTCTGTTAAGTCTGCGGGTAACTTCAGCATCATTGTTGGCAATGGGTTTGATACCTCCGTATCCTTTGCCTGTAATTCTTTTTCCTTCTACTCCTTTACTGGTGAGGTACTCTTTTACTTTATCAACTCGTTCTCGAGATAGGCGCACGTTATGCACTGATAATCCACGGTTGTCTGTGTGGCCTGCCAGTTCAATCTCAACAGTGGGATTTGCTTTTAAAAAATCAATCACCATGTTTAATTCATCATATGATTCGTCCAGGAGGTTGGCTGTACTTTGTTGAAAAAGCACACTCTTAAGATTCACTGTAGCTCCTACTGCTACTGGCTGTAATTTGAAATTCATTTCAAGTTCTTTCATTTCAAATGTGCGGATATCCAGCTTTTCAAAGTTGCCAAGAAATCCAGGTGCCTCTACCTTAATGCTGTATTCATCAACAGAAGGCACGTTGATAGAAAATATGCCATCAGGCCCTGCCACTATCTGAAAATTAGAATCAGAATGAAAATTAACATTAGCTGTAATGGGAGCATTGGTGGTAGCATTTGTTACTTTCCCCCATACCCGCACCAATTTTTCATCTGCTGTTATTGGTTTTTCTCTGACGATTTCTACCAACCTCACTACAGTATCAGGTGGAAACTCTTCCATTTTTTTCATCAAAGAATCAAGTACTTCCTTTGGTGGCTGATACATTTTCACGTCACCATAACCATCGCTGTTCAATGTGGTAGTAAACAGTGCAATTTCATTTTTGGGAAACGGGGTATAAAACAATTCTCTTCCTTCAGAGTTGACGCCTGCTCCCATATTAATCGGAGCAGACCACTTTGCCCAGGTATCATCCAGTCGTTGTGAATAATAAATATCAAAACTTCCATAACCTTGCCTTCCATTCGAAGCAAAATACAAATAGCGCGTATCCTCACTTAGCCATGGGCTCCACTCCTGAAAAGATGTATTGATATTCCGACCAAGGTTTTTAGGTTCGCTCCAATTGCCTGAAGCATTTTTTACAGAAACATAAATATCTTCTACACCCAAACTGGTGTATCCCTCACCGGCATATACAAATACGTTTCCTGTTTTATTGATATGTCCTGAAATGGTTTCAGTCTTATTTAGGAAATAGGGAATGGAAATGTTTTGTGGCGTAGCCCACCCTGCTCCTGTATTTCGTGATATTGATATCCCTTGTGTTTTTACATCTCCATTAGAATTGTAATGGCCAAGCAGGAACATTTGTGTGCCATCTGCTGAGAATCCGCCTACCGCATTGTATTCTTTGTTATTCAAAACTGTACCTGCATGAATAGGTGCTGACCAATCATTGCCTAAAAGAACGGATTGCCATATGTCTCCTTTATCTCTTTTTCCTCCAACATTCTGAGGATGATTGGCAATAGTAAAATAAAGCGTTTTACCATCAGGGCTTAGCACCGGACTTTGTTCATCCAGGGATGAATTGACATTGACAAATGATTTATTCGTAATCTGCTGACCTTCAGTTACCACAGAGATCATTAACGCAAAACTCAAAAACAAAAAATACTTCATTAGCGCAAAAATAGTTAAATCCCTTTTATGGCCTACTGATCCATGGATTGTCCTTCAAATAGAACCGCCATAGCAGCAAGGCATCGTCACCGGCATAATCTATCCCGATTCTACTGGTGGTAACAATCTTGTTCCTCGCAATTTTTGTACCGGGATCTTCCACCCAAACATCGTTACCTGTTAGTAATTCTCCATCCCAAGTTCTATCAATTCCTAATGCCTTCGCTAGTTTACCTGGTCCTGACGTTATTCGGTGAATTGTCTTTCCGGATGAACGATTCATCATTAAATCAATACCATCCACTGGCTCCAGCGCACGGATCAACACTGCTTCAGCTTTGTCTCTTTTGTTTGTTACCATGTTAATCATATTATGAATGCCGTAACACAGATACACATACATTATCCCTCCTTCTCCAAACATGGTTTCAGTACGGGCAGTACGTAAATGGTTGTAGGCATGACACCCCTTTTCCTTATACGAATAAGCCTCAGTTTCAACGATAATTCCGCTTGTTAATGAATCGTTAAAACGGCTTACCAACACCTTACCAAGCAAATCTTTTGCAATGGTATCAACTCTGGACCGTTGGTAAAAGGATTCTTTAAGTTTCACCTCTACTGGTTTATGACGGGAAAGTCAGCTAACTTTAGCGCCCTCAAACAAATAATAAAAACCCAAAATTAAATGAAAAATTGTATTACAATCATGTTGATGTCACTCGCCTGGATGGCACACGCCCAAATCCAGACCCCGCAACCAAGTCCTGCTGGATCAGTGACAAGTGTTGTTGGCTTAACGGATGTTAAAATCGATTACTCACGCCCTCAAATGAAAGGACGTAAGATTTTCGGTGATGGTGCTGACTTCCTAACACCTTACGGACAAATCTGGAGAACTGGCGCCAACAATGGTACAATCATCTCTTTTTCTGATGATGTTACAGTAGAAGGCACTAAAGTAGCTAAAGGTGAATACCTTTTATTCACATGGCCTGGCGCAACCGAATGGACTGTATCTCTTTATAGTGATTTATCAATTGGAGGAAATACAGCTGGTTACGACAAATCTAAAGAAGTGGCCAACTTCAAAGTAAAATCACAAAAACTTGCGGAAACAGTTGAAACATTGACGCTAAATATCACTGACATTGCAGAAAACAGCAAAAGTGCAAACATTCAGGTAGCATGGGAAAATACCTCTGTAAAATTCAGAGTGGGTGTTGATTACGATTCAAAAGTAATGGCTGATATTGAAGCCAATACAAAAGTGAATCCGGGGAACTTAATTGCAGCAGCTACCTACTATTACACCACCAAAAGAGATTTGAAAACAGCAATCGAATGGATGGAAATGGGAATTGCTCAGGGGAATCCAAATGCATTTTGGAACATGCACCAATTAGCAAAGATGAAGAAAGATGCTGGAGATAAAGCTGGTGCCAAAGCTACTGCTGAAAAATCATTGGGATTGGCTAAGAAAGCAGCTAGTGATTTTGGTTATATCAAATTGAATGAAGACCTAATTAAGTCTTTGAAGTAAAGTCTATTATCCAATTCTTAAAAAGCATCCCTTATGG
>JBATLM010000070.1:0-1823 GCA_049289315.1 Cyclobacteriaceae bacterium | reverse complement strand
GTGGAAAATGCAGCAACGCATCTTTCCCACGAAAGTGACAAACCTCAAAATGAGAGGAAACCACATTGGTCTGTTATACTTCAGTCAGCAAAAGAAGTGGGACCATCCATTTTTTATTCTTTGCTGGTAATAACAATTTCATTTCTGCCTGTATTTACTCTCGAACAGCAAGAGGGCAGACTTTTCAGACCATTGGCATTTACAAAAACCTATGCAATGGCTGGGGCAGCAATACTGGCTGTGACAATTGTACCTGTACTAATTGGATATTTTGTTCGCGGCAAAATTAAGAAGGAAGAAGATAACCCAATTACAAAAATTCTTGTAAAAGTATATCATCCAATTGTTGATTTTGTAATGAAGAGAAGATGGTGGGTGATGGGGACTGCGCTCATAATTATGCTTGTAACTATTATTCCATTCTCAAAACTTGGGTCTGAGTTTATGCCGCCGCTATATGAAGGTGACATTTTATATATGCCAACCACACTACCAGGAATTTCAATTACAAAAGCAAAAGAATTACTCCAGCAAACTGATAAGATTATAAAATCATTTCCAGAAGTTGAGAGTGTTTTTGGAAAAAGCGGCAGAGCGGAAACAGCCACTGATCCGGCGCCGTTAACAATGATTGAGACTACGATAAGACTAAAACCTCAAGATCAGTGGCGAGCAGGGATGACTCCCGAAAAACTTGTTGAAGAAATGAATAATGCTATTCAAATTCCTGGTTTAACTAACGCCTGGACAATGCCTATAAAAACTCGCATCGATATGCTTTCGACAGGAATTAAAACACCTGTTGGAATAAAGCTTGCCGGACCCGATTTGAATGTGTTGCAAGCCTTGGGAAAACAAGTTGAGGAGTTAATGAAAACTGTTCCAGGTACCCGCTCAGCTTATGCAGAAAGATCGGTTGGAGGTAACTATGTAGATTTTCAAATAGATAGAAATGCGATTGCACGATATGGATTAAGTGTAGCAGATGTTCAGGATGTATTTATGTCTGCTGTTGGCGGAATGAACATAACAAAAACAGTTGAGGGACTTGAACGTTATCCTGTTAATCTTAGATACGCGAGAGATTATAGAGAAAATATCGAAGCGATAAAACGAGTGCTTGTTTCCATTCCAATGGGAGGAAGCGTACCGCTTGAACAACTGGGTGAAATTGTAATTAAAAAAGGACCTCCGATGATCAAATCAGAAAATGCTAGACCAAATACTTGGGTTTATGTTGATTTGAAAGATATAGATGTGGGAAGCTATATAGATAATGCAAAACAAGTTATTGAGAAAAATTTGGTGCTGCCTGCCGGTTACTCATTAAAATGGAGTGGGCAGTATGAATATATGGAACGGTCATCAAAACACCTTGCGATGGTTATTCCGCTTACTCTTTTACTTGTAATTATATTGCTTTATATGAACACAAGATCGATGGTAAAAACCGGAATTGTTTTACTTGCACTGCCATTCTCGATGGTTGGAGCAGTCTGGTTTTTATACTTAGCAGGCTTTAATCTTTCTGTTGCTGTTTGGGTGGGAATAATTGCTTTGCTTGGAGTTGATGCTGAAACCGGAGTAGTCATGCTTCTGTATCTCGATATTGCTTATGAGAAATTTAAGAAGAACGGATTGCTGAAAAGTATGGCTGACCTACGTGAATCAATTTTTGAAGGTGCAGTTAAAAGAATCAGACCAAAGATGATGACGGTGATGACAACTATGCTGGGATTGCTTCCAATACTAATCGGGCTTGGTGCAGGATCTGATGTGATGAAAAGAATTGCTGCTCCAATGGTCGGGGGAATTTTCACAAG
>JBATLM010000069.1:0-12311 GCA_049289315.1 Cyclobacteriaceae bacterium | reverse complement strand
TTTGATGAGAAAACAGGTGAACCTACTGGAATATTAAAAGAAACCGCACAAGATCTTGCAACTGATGCCATATCCCATCCCATCGACATGGAAGGTATTTTCAAAATGGCACAACAGCATGCAAATTCTTTAGGGTTAACGAGTATTACAATAATGCCATTAACAACAGGTCAAGATGGTTTATCTACGCTACAAAAAATGAATTCAAAAGATAAACTAACAGTAAGAACTTATCTTGGATATGCACCTATACAATTAGATTCATTAATAGCCGCAGGAGCACAAACAACGGATGGTAATGATATGATTCAGACGGGACCTATAAAAATCTTCATGGACGGATCCTTGGGAGCCTTGTCAGCCTTTATGTATGAACCTTTTACAGACAATCCAGGAAACAGCGGCATTGGACGTTATGAAAAAGAAGATCTAAATGCATTGGTTCAAAAAGCCCACGACAACAATTTTCAAGTCGCTATTCACGGCATCGGGGACAAAGCGGTAACCTGGGCGCTGGACGCTATTGAGGAGGCTCAAAAAAAATCAGGGAACAAAACCCTACGCCACCGTATTGAGCACAATACAGTTAATATTCTTCCGGACACCAAACGGTTTGGAGAATTAGGCGCAATAGCCTCTATGCAACCACATATCACTGGCAACCAAGAATATAGAGAAAGAAGGCTGGGCAAGGAACGAGGTCATCGTGTGGATATGTGGAAAACACTATTAAATAACAATACAATGTTAGCATGGAGTACAGATTGGCCTGTGAGCTCACTTAGTCCAATTGATATCATTTACGATATCGTGACCCGCTATGAAGAACAAAGACTACCTATGGAGGATGCTATTAAATACTATACCTATGGGTCTTCTTATGCCTCACATAGTGAGAAAAATAAAGGTACACTTGAGACTGGAAAGCTAGGTGATATGGTAATCCTCTCCCAAGACCTCTTCACCGTTCCAGTTGAAGACATTAAGAAAACTGAAGTTCTCTACACTATTCTCGGAGGAAAAGTAGTTTACAAAAAATAATTTAAGCTATTAAAAAAAGCCCCGGAAGCTTAGCGCTAACCGGGACTAACCTGCTTTATCCTTAAACCCCTTGCAACCTAGTCTAAAGCTGGTATTCTTTAGCCGCTTCCGGCTGATACAATACATCTTCAACGCAAAACTCTCCCCATCCTACTGGCGTTTGCCACGTTACAATCTCGCCTACTCTACTACCTAAAAGGGAAACACCAATGTTCGAAAGCACTGAAATCCTGGAATGTATTGGAAAGGCATCTGTTGGGTAGGTCAAGGAAAGCTCAGCTTGCCTGCCATTAATAAGGCTTTTTAACAATGTTTTACTATTCATCGTTATTATATTCTTACCGATCTCGTGTTGATCAACCAACTCTGCACTGCGCAACAATTTCAAAAGCTGCTCAACATGAGGCTGCACCTCATGCTTTCCTTCTGCCGGCCCGAGAATATCCATTAGCCGGTTATAATCTTCTATCGTAACAATTCTTTTCCGTGCTATCATACAGTTATTCACCAGTCTAAATCTATGCCAGAAATAAAGGGCCTTTCCACAGCCCATTACATCAACCCATGTTAAAATTTAGTGTATTAGTGAACCACTGGGGAATTATTCCTCAGTGAAATCACTTTTTACCTATGAGTGTTGATCTATCTGAATAACACCCCATAACTTGCAACAATATTATGGCCACTAGCAGTACTGAATTCAAATTAAAAGAGCGCATAAAGGAACTAAAGTGTCTTTATGACCTTTCTCGTATAGCGCTTCAATCTGAAAACGATTTAAAAAGTGTTGCCACCAAAACCATAAAAATACTACCCGTTGCGCTACAGCACCCGGGATTGGCTGAGGCCCAAATTACAATTGGAAAATTCCAATTCAGCACACCAAAATTCAAATCCTCAAAACACTCCATTTCTGTGCCAATAAATGTTGACGGTAAACAAAAAGGATTAGTGGAGGTCGGTTATAGAGCCCACAGAACCGTTAAAATAAAACAGCCCTTTTTAAAAGAAGAAAGAAGTTTACTTAGAGCCGTTGCAAGAGAACTTAGTTTGGTAATCAAACGTACTATAATTGAAGAAGAACGAAAGTCTCTTCAATTGCAGTTGCAACATGTAGAACGATTGGCATTAATCGGGGAGTTAACTGCTGGAATTGCCCACGAACTGAATGAACCGTTAGGGAGAATTCTTGGGTTTTCGCAATTGATAAAAAAGGGGGGTATGCTGAAGCCACAACAGGATGAAGATTTGGAAAGAATAATAAAGGCCTCCTTATATACTAGGGAGATCATTAAAAAACTAATGTTCTTTTCAAGGCAAATGCCCCAACAGATCACAACTGTGAATGTGAATGAGGTGATTGACAACATCTTATATTTTATTGATGCGCGCTACCAGGGAAACAAAATTTCTATTACCAAAAAACTGCAAGAGTCACTTCCTTCCATACAGGCTGATGCCGTACAATTAAGCCAGGTACTGGTGAACCTCATTACCAATGCCATTCATGCGATGCCCAATGGTGGAGACTTATTAATAAGCACGGTGTCAAAACCAGAATATGTATCTCTTATTGTAAAGGATACAGGCCATGGGATGACACAGGACATTAAAAAGAAAATATTTGAGCCCTTCTACACGACAAAGCCAGTAGGTCAGGGAACGGGACTTGGGCTTTCTGTGGTTCAAGGCATAATTAGTTCTCACCAGGGTAAGGTGAACGTCCAAAGTCAGTCAGGAAAAGGAAGCAAGTTCGAAATACAGTTACCGATAAAACACAACGATAAGCAAGATAAACATGAACAAACTGAATAACAGCAATACAAATGTATTAGTGGTGGATGATTCGATTGAGACTATTGAGTTAATCAAACGAAACCTGGAGGCGGCTTCATTTAGAATTTATATTGCTCATCAGGTTCAGTCTGCTATCGCCATACTCAGCTCAGTAAATATTGATTTGGTAATCACAGATCTAAAAATGCCAGAACAAAATGGAATGCAATTAGTTAGGCACGTGTCTGAAAATTACAAACATATTGGCGTTTTGGTTATTACGGGATTCCCTTCCATTGAAGGTGCGGTCAACTCCATTAAAGTAGGTGCAGAAGAATACCTTGTTAAACCTTTTACGGAAGATGAACTATTCAACTCGGTAGAAAGAGTACTTGCCAAAACATTAAACGGAAGAAAAAACAGAAACACGAAATCAGACGCAAATACATTTGGAATAATTGGAGCTTCAGAGTCTATGCTAAATGTGTTCCAAACCATCGCTAAAGCCAAAACTACTAATGCTACAATTTTAATAACTGGAGAAAGTGGGACGGGGAAAGAATTGGTTGCTCGTGCCCTTCATTATGGAAGTGGAGTACAAACTCCATTTGTTCCTGTCAACTGCGGAGGTATTCCTGACACGTTATTAGAAAGCGAATTATTCGGTCATGTCAAAGGAGCGTTTACGGGCGCCAATGAAACAAGAGCAGGTTTCTTTCAAACCGCTGATGGAGGCACCATTTTTCTGGATGAAATAGGTAACACAAGTCTTGCCATGCAAGCCAAGCTATTACGGGTGTTGCAGGAGAAAGAATTCTACATGGTAGGATCAAAAAAAGCTGAGAAAGTAAATGTACGCGTGGTCGCTGCTACCAACGTAGACCTGATGGAGCTCGTTAAAAAAGGGCTCTTTCGCGAAGATTTATACTACAGACTATTTATCATCAACATTCAGTTACCCCCTCTTCGCCAAAGGGGTGATGATGTGGAAATACTGACAAGCCACTTCCTCTCCAAATACGCAAAGGAGTTAGGTAAAAACGAAATTCGTTTTACAGACAAGGCAATGAAGGCATTAAAAACCTATGAATGGCCTGGTAATGTACGGGAACTGCAAAACCTTATCTACCGACTTACCATTCTGGTAGAGGATGATTTTATCGATACCCCTGATTTACCTGAAGCGTTCAGGTATTCAGCTTACCAAGACAGAGGTACGGACAGGCCACTTGTTGAAATTGAACAAGAGTACATCATGAAAGTACTTGGCACTCATCGCAACAATATTTCACGTACAGCACGCACTCTCGGCATCGATAGAAAAACATTGCGCGAGAAAATAAAGCGAATCAGAGGAAACTCCAACTGAGGAATAACACCTCAGTGGTCAGCAATTGCTCACTGAAACTTTAGCCTCACCAGCTTAAATTGATTCCAATCAAGCATAAATGATTGGTACGCAATTTGGATATGCATTTGCAAAAAACCTATGGCTGCAATTGCTGTTCAGTTTGAAGACAAGATTAATAATCTCCTGCAAGAGGAACTTCCAGGTCTATGTACAACCTGTGTTCATAGGATAAGTTGTGCTTACCGGATTCAATCAAAAAAAATAGTACTACAGTGCGAGCTTTTTGAAACCCAAAAAGCGACCGGTATAAACGCCAACCGAAACAACTGGGTATACAAAGAGTTAAAAGTCAATTCACACAAAGGGCTTTGTTCAAACTGTTTGAATGAGCCACATTGCCAATTACCTAAAGCCAAAGGTGGGGTATGGCACTGCGGAGAATACAATTGAAATCTTATATGGATATGATTAAAATACTAAATCGATTCTTTAATAAGGAAACAACAAAAACAGAACCTATTGAACCTAAAAACGGAACATGGAAGGAGTTCAACAAACACGCTATACTTATAAGCGAAGGGTATTATGTGGATGGAATTCGTGATGGCTTATGGAAGTTCTATTACGACTCCGGAGAACTCCTTATAGAAGAAGAGTATGACCATGGAAAAAAGAATGGAAAGTATAGCTCTTTCTTCCGCAATGGTAAATTAATGAGCAATGGTAAATTTTCAAATGATTTAAGGCAAGGGGAATTTAAAGTATACAACGATCAGGGAAGGCTCACGAAAGTATTGACTTTTAAAAATGATACGTTAATTGAAGAATTAAATCCGATTTTCACACCGGCTAGCCACCAACAGTTAACCTATGATCTGCCAATGCTCGTCCTATTTATCTCCTACATTATTTATTGGGGAGCTCAATTGGGTTAAAAGCCCACTAAATAAAAAAGCAGCTACAATGAGCTGCTTTTTTTTGAGCCTCCTGCCGGGATCGAACCAGCGACCTACTGATTACAAGTCAGTTGCTCTACCAGCTGAGCTAAGGAGGCTTTAAAAATGATGTGCAAAAATAAAGGAAGTGCTGACTAATCCAAACCCTTGGTTAGACTGTTTTTAGCAATTTGAGCTGTTTTTTAAGATCACTTAAATGGCCGGACGCTACGTCTAGTTTTTCGGCAAATTCTCCCTTGAGTTTCTCCGCATTTTTGGACCTCCCAAAAAACTCCATATTGTTTCTCAGAACAGCGATATCATTTTCAGCTTTATGAATCTGCGTCTTAATAGACTGTTCCTTGTGGTAGATTTTACGCTCTCCCTGAGGGTCATTCTTCAGCCCCACCAATTGTACCTCCATGGCCAAGCGCTCTTTATCCTCCTCACCTACTTCAGGTAAGGCGGCAATAAAGGCGGCTACAGCCTTATCAAATCTGGATTTAATTGATTTAATCGCTTTTCGGGGTACGAAGCCAATGCCATTGAATTTCTGAACGGCCTCATGGAGCACTTCGTTAGTTCCTGACTTTTCAGCTGCATGTTTTTCAAGCAAGTCACACAACTCCTTTTTCAGCTTAAGGTTATCACCTTGTTCTTCATCCTGTTTACCAAATTGCTCTCTGCGCTTTTCGAAAAATTCATCGCAGGCTGTTTTAAACTCTTTATAAATTTTTTCTCGTTGCTTCTCTGGAACTGGTCCGATGTCCTTCCATTGTTGCTGAAGTCGCTTTAATTCTTCTGAAGCATTCTCCCAATCCGTACTGTCCTTAATGGAGTTCGCCTTGGCAACCAATTCCTGTTTCAACACAATGTTCTTCTCCCTTTCTCCATCCAATTTTTTGAAGAAACTGCTTTTATTCCCAAAGAAAGATTTGAATGTTGACCAAAATGATCTGTTGATTTCCTTCGTTTGTGCTCTAGGTACTGGACCAACAGCTTCCCACTTCTTTTGCAACGCAAGGATTTCTTTGGTCTTATTGTTCCACTCTTTTATCCTATCGCTATCAAATTGAACAAATACATTGAGCTCATCAATGATAAGTTTTTTTGTTTCTAGGTTTTTCTTGAAGGTCTCATGGAGCTCAGCCATGTGAGCATCCCGCTTGGCATAGACTGCATCGGATGCTGATTTAAAACGATCCCAAACATTATCTTTCTCTTCACGAGGAACAGGCCCAGTATGTTTGAACTCCTCATGAAGTTCGTTGAGTTCTTTAACAGCCTCCCTTATAGATTCCTCTTCACTCAATTTCTCCGCCCTTACGCACAAATCCCATTTATACTCAAGGTTCTTTTTTCTATCAAGTTCCTTTAGTTCAAAATAGATACTACGCTGATCATAATATAAATCTAGGAGAGCAGTATAATTTGCCCAGAGGGTACGAGAGTGCGAATTGGGAACTTGCCCAATACTTTTCCATTCCCTTTGCAGTTGTTTAAATTCCGCAAAACCATTCTCGGTATCCTCGCCATCTGCTAGCGATCTTAATTTCTCGAGTAAGGCATTCTTCTTCTCCAGGTTTCCGTTCTTCTGCTCCTCTTGATCTTTAAAATATTTATTCTTTTTAGCTCTTAGCAGTTTTACTGTTGCATCAAAATCGTGATCAGCAGTATCTCCTTTGTAATCGAAGTCATCTTTAACACCACCCTCAGCTATAAATTTTTCAAGGGCGGCTGCTTTCTCTTTGTTTCGTATACCATTGAACAAAGGCCTGACCTCTTTAATGATACTATCAATCCGACTAAAGCTAGTCTCGTTGGCAAGCTCCTTTACAGCTGATGCCAATTGCTCTTTTGAATAACTCGAGAAGTCAACGCTACCATCATCATCTTGCTCTTCAGCATGATTGTCATTAATATCCAGATCATTTTCTGAATTTAATGCAGAATCACGTCCTTTACGGGATGAGTTTTCATCGTTTTGCTGCTCTTGAGTAGTCTCTTCAGAAGTATTTTTCTGCTCCGTGTGCAAATCCATTTCGTTTTCCATGAATTTCATTCAATCCTCTACAATAACGTAAAAATTTTTGAATTGAATCAATCAATTCATCCTTGGATCCTCTGGATATTTAGAATAAATAGAGAATCGTCCCCCCATACTCTCGAGTGACTTCTTCCACATCTCCTTCGGATCAGTTTCAAACACTAATTCACTCGTAAATCTATCACTTACAATCCAGGAATCGGCCTCCAACTCTGAATCTAGTTGCCCTTCAGACCAACCGCTGTATCCTAAAAAAAATTTAATCTCATTTTGTTTAATTTGATTCGATCCGATAAGAAATTTCAGATTATCAAAATCACCCCCCCAATATACGTCATCTGTTATTTGAGTGGCGCCTGACAACTCTTTGCAGCGATGCAGATAATGTAAGGTATCCTGTTGCACAGGCCCTCCCACAAACAAAATAGCATTGAACGTCTCCAACTCCGGCATCACATCCCACAAAGCTGCCACAGAAGGCTTGTTCAAAACAAAGCCAAATGAGCCGCCCTCATTGTGGTCACACAGTAGTACAATACTGCGCTCAAAATTAGGGTCAGGGAGGTAGGGTTCCGATACCAATATCTTGCCCTTCTCTGGCTTTAACTTGTTTCCGTATTTAAAAAACTCCATTACCTTATCCAATAAAACGTTGCCAACTGAAGTTTTGTTATATTCTGTTAGGTGCTAATAAAGTGGGCTCTGGTTTCAAATGCAACCTAGGCTTTTATTAATTTAAACAAAAAATTGAAGGAGAAAATGAAAGAAATAGCGGATATAAGAACAGATTATAGCAAGGCCACGCTCGATATTAATTCAGTGGAAAAAAATCCATTTCAACAGTTCGAAAAATGGTTCAAGCAAGCCATAGAATCTCAGGCCCTAGAGGCTAACGCCATGAATCTGGCCACGCTAGCTGAAAATGGTAGACCCACATCACGGATTGTTCTTTTGAAGGGTGTTGAAAATGCGCAATTTGTATTTTATACCAATTATCAAAGCCAAAAAGGAAGAGAGCTCGAACTCAATCCCGCATGTGCGCTTAATTTTTTCTGGCCAGAACTCGAACGCCAAGTGCGCATCGAGGGTGTTGTGAGCCGAGTTTCTGCTGAGGCGTCAGACGCTTATTTTCAAAGCCGTCCTCGAGCAAGCCAGGTAGGCGCATGGGCATCCCCACAAAGTACTTTAATTAAAGAGCGATCTATATTAGAACAACGTGTCGGACAAATAGAGGAGAAATATAAAGACCTTAAAGTATTACCACGTCCCAAACAATGGGGTGGTTATGGAGTTACTCCTTTTGAAATTGAATTTTGGCAAGGCAGACCAAGCCGTCTGCATGACAGGATAGTCTATACATTAGTTGATGATAAGTGGAAGATTAACAGACTTGCCCCTTAGCGGATATCAGTAAGGTAGTCGACTCCGATTGTTCTCCTCACTGTAAACCCTTCACCGTACTTGGCACCGATAGCATGACCCAGTTCAATGCCTCTGGCTTCCAACATTTTCAAAAATCCCTGGCTGGAAATATAAGTTTCTGGCTCATTGCTGTTCGGGTCGTGGAATTGGGATTTAAAAGCAAGCACCGATTCCATTTTCTTCTCCCAATGATCTGCAACATCAACAACAAAGTCTGGAGTAATTAACTGACTCTGGATATAGTGGTATAGTACTTTTGGTCTCCAAGTCTCCTGCACTTTTCCATCATCCTTAGTTTCTATTTTGTTAAGACCCGCAAAAAAGCAAGCTTGAAAAGCAAGCTCCCCTCCCTTTCCATGGTCAGGGTGGCGATCATAAATTGCATTTGCCAAAACAATATCAGGCTGATACTTTCTTATGACTCTGATTACTTCTTTTTGATGTGCTTCATCATTGACATAAAATCCATCCCTGAAGTTCAAATTCTCGCGGACTGACAGTCCTAAAATTTTGGCAGATGCATTGGCCTCTTGCTCACGGGTTTCAACAGTTCCTCTTGTTCCCAATTCGCCTCGAGTAAAATCTACAATCCCGACCTTTTGCCCTGAGGCAATTTGTTTTAGGATAGTGCCACCACAGCCGAGTTCTGCATCATCCGGATGTGCTGCCAATACAAGTATATCAAGTTTCATAAGGTTCTACTCTGCTACTTCTGCCTCAGCTTCTTTTGCTGCCAAAAACTTCTCTGCATCCAGTGCTCCCATACAACCAGTACCTGCAGCAGTTATCGCCTGTCGGTAAACTTTATCGGCTGCATCACCTACTGCATAAACACCTTCAACATTCGTTTTTGCACTACCTGGCTTCACCAAAATATACCCAGTCCCATCCATGTCAATTTGACCTTTGAAAATATCCGTATTTGGTTTGTGACCAATTGCGAGGAAGAAACCTTTAATGGATAATTCTTTCTTCTCACCTGTTTTGTTATTAAACACTCTCACACCAGTTACCCCGGAGTCATCACCAAGCACTTCTTCAGTTTCAGTATTCCAATGCACTTCAATATTAGGTGTCTTCAGCACGCGTTGCTGCATGATTTTCGAAGCCCTCATTTCCTCCCTTCTCACAATCAAGTGTACCTTTGGGCATAGGTTGGCCAAATAGGTGGCCTCTTCAGCTGCCGAGTCTCCTGCTCCTACCACAGCCACTTCTTTTCCCTTATAAAAATAACCATCACACACTGCACATGCAGACACTCCTTTATTAGCAAATGTCTGCTCTGATGGAATCCCCAAATATTTGGCAGTGGCTCCCGTAGCTATAATAACAGACTTCGCAGTAATCTCTTCTTTTTCGTCTACTGTAAGTTTGAATGGATAGACAGAAAAATCTGCAGCCGTTACCATCTTATAATGAACCTCTGTACCAAATCGTTCAGCTTGTTTTTGTAAGTCCACCATCATTTGTGGTCCATTGATTCCTTCCGGATAACCGGGGAAGTTCTCCACATCGTTAGTAGTGGTAAGCTGACCACCAGGCTCACCTCCCGTTAATAGTACTGGATTCAGACCAGCACGAGCGGCATAGATGGCGGCAGTATATCCAGCAGGGCCAGATCCTATGATGAGTACTTTTAATGGTTCTTTTGACATATTCGTTTATCCTAAATCAGAAATAAAAAAGAGGCTGTCTCAAAAGTTTAAAAATGACGTCTTTCTGAGCGGAAGCGAAGAATCTCTTTAGTTTGAACTTAATCTAAGAGATGTTTCGCTTTCACTCAACAAAACGAGTCACTTTTGAGTTTGAGGCAGCCTTTTTCACAAGTTTAAAATCAAACACACTTAACCCAAATAAGGTTTCAAAGCTTTACTTCTTGAGATGTGGCTCAACCAACGAATTGCTTTTCCTTTAATTGGACGAATAATATCGCGTAAGATCAGTCCTTGATTTTGGCTTTGCTGCAGACACCACGAAACGCAAATTGGCCCTGGTCATTTTCTCCAAGGCAATTTGGTCTCCTGTTTTAATTCGTTTGGCAAGGTCTACCTCCTGATATGCAGTCATTAAATCCATCCTACCAACTTCCTGTAAATAATTATCCAGCGATTGGTGATCTAGTTACTTATCTTAAGCTGTCTCATCGAGCAATAATACTAAGGCTAGAACACGAAAATCCCAAAAATTAGTTCGCCAAAATATACCCCAATGTAAAACTTAAGCCTGCTCTGTCTCTTCCTTTTTTGGTGGTCTTGGTAGAAGTACTTTTCTTGACAATCTGTACTTACCAGTTTTCTTATCTATTTCCACAAGTTTCACCTTCACCTTTTCCCCCACTTCCATTACACCGTCCATGTTCTCGATGCGCTCCCACTTGATCTCAGAGATATGAAGTAAACCATCTTTACCTGGCATTATTTCAACAAAGGCACCAAATGGCATAATTGATTTCACTGTTCCATCATACACTTCGCCAACCTCAGGTACACTTACGATAGCCTTAATGCGAGCAATTGCTGCATCCATAACTTCCTGATTGCTGGAGAAAATATTGACTACACCTTTATTGTCTTTCTCTTCAATTACCACTGTAGCTCCAGTCGTCTTTTGTATCTCCTGAACTACTTTTCCACCAGGCCCGATCACAGCACCAATCATTTCTTTATCAATAGAAATACTATAAGCACGTGGTGCATGAGGTTTTAAATCTTCGTTAGACTTAGATAAGGTCTTCTTCATCTCATTTAAGATATGTAACCTTCCCTCTTTCGCCTGATTCAAAGCCTCTTCCAATACATCATAAGTCAAGCCATCTACCTTAAGGTCCATTTGACAAGCAGTGATTCCCTTTTCAGTGCCTGTTACTTTGAAGTCCATATCACCCAAGTGATCTTCATCTCCCAAGATGTCAGAAAGGATTGAATACTTACCTGTAGTACTGTCGCTGATCATTCCCATTGCAATACCTGAAACCGGAGCCGATATCGGAATACCCGCATCCATAAGTGCCAGTGAACCAGCACAAACAGTGGCCATTGATGAAGAACCATTTGACTCTAAAATATCAGAAACCAAACGGATGGTATATGGGTTCTTATCATCCGCAGGGATCACCTGCTTCAATGCTCTCATGGCCAAATTACCATGACCTACTTCCCTTCTTCCAGGGCCGCGGTTAGGCTTCACCTCACCTGTTGAAAACCCAGGGAAATTGTAATGAAGGATAAACTTGTTGTACCCATCAAACATAGCACCATCGACCATTTGCTCGTCCAATTTGGTACCTAATGTAACCGTACTCAGTGACTGAGTTTCGCCACGAGTAAAGACACTAGAGCCGTGAGCCATTGGCAAGTAGTTCACCTCTGTCCAAATCTGTCTTACCTCATTGAGTTGACGTCCATCCAGACGTACTTTCTCATTCAGTACCAGATCGCGGCAAGCTTTTTTATGAGCCGATTTATAATACTTCTTTACTAAATCTTTATTGACATCAGTATCCTCAGGAAGTGACGCGAAGTATTCTTCCAATGGTTTTCCGAAATTTTCAGAGCGCTCTTTCTTATTAGGATTTTGTTGACGAGCTACTTCGTAGAGCTTATCATAAAACATCTTGTGAACTTCAGCCTTCAATGCTTCATCCTTCTCCTCATGATCAAATACTCTCTTTACAGTTTTACCTGTAGCTTCAGCAAGTTCTACCTGAACTGCACACTGTACTTTGATGGCATCGTGGGCA
>JBATLM010000068.1:0-52359 GCA_049289315.1 Cyclobacteriaceae bacterium | reverse complement strand
GCCCTACCCTTCTCTACCTTCAGCTCGTGGTAGTTAATTAACCCCTTTGCGTATCCGCCTTTTGATATGGTAGCTATCATTTGCTGATCTCCTCGTAGATGGAACTAAGCTGGGATTCAATGTTTTCAAGCTTCTTAGCAATTTCAGCGAAGTAATGAGGCTCGTATTGATTATTAAGTGCACGGGTCATTTGATTAAGATTGATACCAATTTTCATGATTTGTGAGTGGACTTTGGTAACGATGATGGGGTCCTTTTGCTTAATAACAATCTTCGGTTTAAGAAGCAATTGACGAACAAATTCCGAAAATTCCCACCCAGCTTTTTCACAATTGCTCAATGCAGTTGAAAGCTCCTTCTCATTAAAACGGATTGTTTTAGATAATGATCTAACATCCTTATTTGTCTTTTTTCTCCCACCACGTGGGTACTTATAGGGCTTCTTTTCCTCCATAGATCTACTCATATAATCATTCAAATTGAAGCAATACCGCTTAATTGTGGAAACGACCGAAGGGAGAAATCGAGGGCTCCGACCCGAGCAAGGTTTTTGTTTTCGTCTTACGAAAACATACCTTGCTTGTTTACACTCCAAAGCATAACGCATTTTAGGATATTGATACTGAATCACAAAAGGAATTCCACTATATTTTGAAGAAATATCATTATTCATATACCAGCCCATTCGTAAAAATCCCGTTGAAGATGGTGCAGGATAGATGGAAGTGTTAATTGAACTATTCCCATTACGCGTCAAAAGAATTAGTCATAAATTGTGAATTAGCAAAGTAGGGCAGGAATATATTGATAGTTTGCTATAGTAGTATATTGATAGCAGACCCATTGATATAGATCTTATTGGGTAACTTGCTATATTAAACTACTGATACTGTAGTGGTATAGTGTAATTAGTTATTGATATATTAGTATATAACCATATTGTTAAATAGATAACGCTATTCATCTATATATAAACCTTTACATGTATAACACTGATTATAATTATAGTTTGTTATTTATTTATGGCTGACATGAGTTATATCCTTATACATTGATTTGATTATAAATAGATAGTTTTATAGTATTGTAACTAACTTAATCCATATCAATATGAATACAGTACTATTTTCATTTGGCAATCAAAAAGGGGGGGTCGGCAAATCCACTCTTACAGCATTGTTTGCAAGCTATGTGCATTATCGAACCGAATACTCTGTTGCCGTGGTAGATGCAGATGATATGCAATCGACATTAAAGAAATGGAGGGCCACAGACTTGAAAAACGGCCTTAATGAGGAAGACACGTATGATTTGTTCAAAATAGCCTCAAAAGACTTCCCTAGCCTGTATTCAACTAAAATTCATGGTAATTATAATCTGGTGGTTCTTGATATGCCAGGAACACTTAAGCAGGAGGGAGTTGTTACAAGTTTGATCCCCGTGAATTTGGTCATAAGTCCCTTAAATCTAACGCAAGCAGACATTGATGCCACCAAGGCGTTTTTGGAAGAATACAAAAAAGTGGATGATCATAGAACCAGTAAGGGTTTTGACCCCGCTGAAAAGCATCTTATTCTCTCAAAATTAGACAGAAGGACAGGTGCAGCTAAAAATTTAGATGCCTTTAAGGAGGCTTCAAAATGGCCTATTTTGAATAATGTGTTTGCTTATCGTCCAAGTGCCTTCGGCACCAATGTTAGAACATTTATGGATGATTCATGGGAAAAGGAACTAGACCCAATGTGTGCGGAGATTTTTGATTTGGTGGAAAAAATTTACAGTGATTTAAATTAAAATACAGAAAGGATATGAGTAAGAAAAAAAATGCAAATCTGGCAGCGCTTTTATCTGAAGATTCGGGCAGTATCGAACAGCAGGTAACGGGAAGGAAACAAGAGGGCTCCAATGAACCTGTGAAACAGCCTGTAAAAGAGCCTGTAATCCGTGCTAGCGATGAGGAACACGATAATGGCGCTACATCTGACGAATTTATCAATGCGGGCTCAGATGAGCTTAAAATGGCTCTGGAAGAAGAATTAGATCTACCTAAGTCCTTTACCAGGGTATTTAAAAAGAATAGCCGGTATGAGAAGCAGCCAAAAACTACAACCCTTGTCTACAGGCTTATTTTAGAGAAGTACAGCAAAGCATCCTCTGCGATGGATGTTGATACGGTTGTTTTGGTCAATAATGTACTTGCCGAGTGGTACAATAAGCACCTGGAGCCTTTTGATAAAGTCGTTAATCGAAAGGAACCGGTTAAAGCCCTTTAATGCTGTGAGTAAAACTAGAAGGAAAGACAAGAGGCCTTCAAAATATAGGTGTTTTGTGAAAGTAGGTAACAATGCTGATGGCAGTGTAAAGAGTGTAACTTACCACTCCAGTGACCTATTGTCGTTTACCAGGTTCTTGGATATCCACTACAAAACATGGACATACTTTAATGTTTACCTTGTTAAGACTGGCGATAAGGTGGGGCAGTTCACTAAATTCAATAAACCACAAAATAAGTGGATTAGTGAGCAGTTTGCAGGATAATAAGAATTAATTAACTTTGATACGCAGGATAGATTATTCAGTGAATAACTGGTTATCTACCAAAGAGGGTTCTCTTCACTGAAGGGGACCTTTCTTCATTTAAAGGGGAGGCTATGTTAGCATAGCAGCGAGAGAATCCCAGGTGGCCAGGCACTAGCTCCTGTAATGAAGTTAGCATAAAATAGCATTTATCAGCTGCATCCGGGAGATCTATCCGAGCTTGATGTTAGCATGGAAGCTGTTTACTTAAAAATTCGCGCCATGCCCCTTATTTTTTATTTTGGACATTTTGGCAGTTGCACCATAGAAAATTTTGTCAAATCACCTTGAATCTATCCTGCACCATCTTCTAAAAGCATTCTTAAATTGTTGATAAATATCGCTTGCAATCTTGATAGTCTTACAATCTTAAATACATTCTTAAGGTTTCGCTAACACTCTGATAAACAAGTGCTTTAGAGCCCTTTTACCGTACAGGATTATGGATTATGAAGCTTGATACCGTACATCATTATGGAACTGTGCGTACTATATTATGGATACTCCCGTACAGGATTATGGGCTCTCTGAGCTAGTTCCGTACAGGATTATGGATCAACCTGACCGTATTGTGGATAGGTGTCTGATTCAACTTCCGTACAGGATTATGGATAGTTTAGAGATTGAAATGAAAGTGAAGTTCCGTACCAGATTGTGGATATAGACAGACCCAGTAAAATCCTTCATTTCAACGCCCGATGGCCTATTCTAATAGCCATATTTTGGCTATCCGCGTACTCCATTGTGGAAAATTTGGTGGGGGTAATATAGCAGCTATTGTGCATGAATAGCTCGTTTAAAGACCGTGTTGCATGTTTAGTTCCGTACCAGATTATGGAAAAATAAATAAGTGGTCACTTTACTTCCGTAAAAAAGTTTGTTATTGTTGTCTTGAGTTACGGAAGTTTAAAACGTTTGCTATGACAGTACTGGCAAAGAAGGTTAGTAAGCACCCTCGGTTATATACTATTTTTCAACCCAACGAGCTTATTAAGGCTAAGAAATTTGACATGGCCTTTATTGAAAAGCGTGTCTATTATCATATCCTTAACTACAATCACACTAAGAGTCCAGACCAGCTTATTTATGAGATAGCATATGAGGATGTTTTAAATCCGAATGATGTAATTACTGGCAATAGAAAATTGAATGCTAAGCGTATTGCAAATGCACTCCAGAAAAGAATGTTCTTGTTCGATTCTTCTTTCATGAAAAGAGAATTTGGTGAAGATGCAGAAACTGCCATGACGCCTTTCCCTGAGATTAACTGTTACGATGATCATTTTAAGGTGCAACTCTGGCCAAGATTTAAAAAAATTCTTTGCCTGATCGGTCTGGGCTTCACGAAAGGAGACTTAGATACTTTGAAGTCTTTTCAGCATGAGATAAGTGACAACATGTATTGGCTTATTAGACAGAGACAGGTATTTATGAATACTTGGAAAGTAGAATTGTCTGACCTTAAAGATATGCTTGATTTATCAGGCCGCTATGAGGCCTGGGACAATTTTAAAAGGAAAGCGCTTGATAAAGCGAAAAACGATTGCAAAGGCACATGGTCAGAATTTGACTATAAAGTCGTTAGAAAGGGAAGAGGGGGAGGGGTGAGATCGATCATATTCTATTTTAAGAATGGCCCCAAAGAAGAAAAAGATATGCCTCCAGGGGAGGATTATGCATGGGAAGAAACGATGCTCAGGCATGGTGTGGAGTCAACAAAGATCAAAGAGATAAGACAGCGTGTAAAAATTAATCAGGAGGGAAGAAATGAGGATAAGAATATCATATTTTATTGGGATAGTGATTATGTCCGTTTCAGTTTAGAGGCTATGGCGATTGAACTTAAGGAGAAGAAGAAAAATAGTAAGAAGAAACAGGTTCAGAATATGGGCGGCTATCTATACACAGGATTGATGGGAGGTTATTGGATTGAATATGTCAATACTCGTAAAGAAAAAATCAAAAATGAGGTACAGCAAAATATTGATTTTACTAACCACAAACCACAGCTAGAAAAAAATAAAGTCAGTATGCTAATTAACAAAGCTTCTGATGTTCAGATTTTAAGTGAAGAGGATCTACTTGATTGGAAGGAATTACACCAGGTTAGTCCTGATAAGGTCAGAACATTTGAGGAGTTTATGAACAAGAATAATTACTACTTAACAGATGGGAAATGGGTAAGATAAAAAAAGCGCCATGGGAGGCGCTAGTTTTATTTTGAGTCTGTTAATCTTCTACATTTCTATACCAGAGTCTTTGCCTTTTTTAGCGGACGTTTTGTTAGGTGCCTTTTTCGGCTCAGCATCTTTCTTAGTTACTGCCTTCTTTGCTGAATTTTTTTGAAGGCTATCAATTTGCTCTTTTAGTCGGGTAGGGGTTCGATCAAGATTCCAGGCATTGATATTGGTTGACTCCTTTACTTTGTTGTCCTTATCCAAGTACCGATTTATTGTTGCTTCGCCCTTGATTGCTATTGGCTGGCCAACCTTAAGCTCTACGTCCTTTGGAATACCTTTCTTGTTCTCCTGAAAAATTGTAATGTTAAATTGTTCTACTTTTTCAACACCACCGACAGCCACATTATTCTTTATGAAAAGGTGAGTGTACGGCTTATCGTTGCTTGTGGTTTTTTCATCAACTTTAGCAATTACCCCATTCACTTCTACAGTTTTATGACGGTTGATGGTATCGGCCACCAGCTCCTGGTACTCAACCAAATCTCCCTTTTTGTTTGTGTAAGGCTTGGCATCTTTCATTTTACCAGTAATGGTCAGCTTTTTAACATCTTCGTTTTCAATTGCGTTTTTAATGAGGTCTGCATTTTGGTTGAAAGCTTTGATATAAACCCAGTCACCATCCTTGGGCTTAATAGTTAGAGAAATCACACTTTTTTTTGTTTCCTCGTTGTAGTTGTAGTTAAAGGACGAGCCTACAAAGCCACTGATTGTTGTTTTAGATTCGGATGCCATAAGGGTATTGTTTAAGTAATTGTTTAGTTAATGATTTTAGATTTGTATTGAATTTTCTTGAGTTCTTTTCTTCTCGGATGCTATATACATGCCTTTCTCTTTCTTACTCATCAGCCGTATGTGTTCAACTGATACACCAATTTTTTTGTGCTGCGAGTCTATCAGGAGAGCCTTAGTGCCGTTCTCCGAGAATTCAAGGACCTTGTAAGGCTTATTGTTCAAGGACAGTATAACATGGTCCTTTTCCTGTACTACCGGTATGTTTTTCTGCGTTTGATTTCCTACCGCTGACATTATTGCCTTCTTTTCTGAAGTAGTTAGATTTAACTGTGCTGTGGTCCGGTCTATAATATCCTTCTCCGGCTTGTATCCCTCCTGAGCCAGGCGCTTTAAACCTTCGTAATCCTTATTGTTAGTATATTCCACAAAGCGCCTGTCATTATCATGAGTGGTGTCTATCTCTTTGGTAGAATGTTTGTTAGTAACGTGTTCAGAAATAGGAGCTTTGTCGGTCTTAATGGATTGAGTGACCGAAGAAGTAGCTGTAATAACATCTGGACCATAATTGACTTCTTTAATCAAATCTTTCAGCTTATCGGGATGAAGATCCTTTAACGATTTATAATTATGATATTCAATACCTTTTCCATCTTCGGATTTGCGTATCGATGCGGCAAAGTAAGTTCCAGTCTTTTCTTCGTAAAAAATTCTTGTGGGTAATTTAACTCCATTAACCCAGGCCAGTTTATCTTTTTCGGTCAACTTATATTTCCCTACTTCTGATATCATACTCAGGTCACGCTCGGTCTGGATCATGACCCGGTTAAGGTCTTTGTCGATTTGTAAAAATAAAGTCTGGCCAGACGGTATTTTTATTGCAACGGCTTTTTCGGCCATAAGGTCTTCTTTGTCTTTCAGTGATAATTTATAGGAGAGTATTTGTTCAGGAATTTCAAGTATTTCCTTTTTTTCGAATACAGGGATTGTGAACTCACCCTTCTCGTCTTTTACCAGTTTTACTTTCCCATCCACAATACGGCCATCCTGAAGTCGCATGTTCTCCAGGAATAACAATTCTCCATTAGCAAAAACCTGTTTCTGAGTAAGGGACAGGTGGCAGCCATTAACATGATCTGGAACCTCTGAAATATCAGCAAGTGGCTTTTTAGATGGAATGTCTGAGATGTGCATAAAAATAAATATCAAAAATTACTTGAAAATATCATAATTAACTATATTTTAAAATATATTAGTGTAAATATTAAAGAAAAACGTGATTGCGTGAAATGTTTGAACACCATAGGGTTTACCTTTACGCATAAGTTAATTAATGCCAAACAATAGTTTTATGACGGAGAACGGGTGGATTTGGATAAGTGTCTTTTGCGTTGGTTGGTTGATTATTGGATTATATGCCTTATTTTTTCGAAATAGAAAAATGCTAGTTCCTTTCCAGGTGGGGATTAATCCAAGAGTAGACCAAGATGTAATTGTATCAAATACTAAGATTATGGTTAATGTACTTTTTGCCGAACATGAAAAAGACCAGGCAACGCCTGGCGTTTTAGCTGATTTTGTAATTAGTTATAAAGATATTGTGAAGGGAAGTTATGAACCTGTTCAAGCAAATTCAGAAAATAAGGGAGTAGACATTTCTGATACCGGCTCTGGCAATGAGGGTCCTTTATCTGATGATGATATGCCTGATTTATCAGATCAACCAGAAGTACCTGAGCCTGATTTAACTGAAGTCCCAGAACGGGGACCAGATGAAGCTACTGTGTATGAAGAATCGGAGTTAGTCGATTCAAATACCTTAATTTTAAATATGTATAACCCTTAATTAATTAATCCAATGAAAGTTTTTTCAAATCGCAATGCAGCTTACTATAGTCTGTTTTTGATTGCAACCGCATTCTCTGTAATGGCACCTGATCTTGGTTTTGCACAAACATTATCTGATTTTGATCAGGCAGTAAAGACAGAGGCTACTTCCTTTAAAAGTATAGCCAGAACAATAATTGACATTATTCTAGTTCTTGGTGCAATAGGAGTGATCTATGCTTATGTCACTAAACGTCAGGATGCAAAAGACTATTTAATTTATTATCTGATTGGTGTGGTTATACTTGGTGTACTTAGAACAACAGTTCTAGCTTAAAATCAAAATGGAAGAGGGTGCAGGATAGATTTAGTTAGTAGAGCTTCAAAATTGTAAAAGCCATGGAGAACGAAAGCAATGGGGGTGATGTCATCGTTAAAAGATATTTTACCCAACGCAATATGAATAGACCGATATACTTTTATGGTCTCACAGGGATTCAAACAGTCGGACTTGCGTTAACTACTTTAATGCTTTATCTGGTAGTTGGAAATTTAGGCCCTGTTTTTATTTTGATACTGTTTCCATTTTTACAAAAAAATAAAAAGAAGCTGTCAGAAGGTGATCCTAATTATATCGACACGATTATGGTACGCAATAGCACTAGAGTACACTATCAGGATACAGACCGTGTACTACGTAAGATTGGTAAAAAATGGCTGAAAGATTAAGTAAATATTTTGCAATTGAAGACATTATAGAAGACTGCTATGTAAATGGTCTCTTTGATGTAACTCCTGGTTTTGCAGTAACATGGCCAGAGGTCTACACACTTGCCCCTGAAGAATATACCAACATCCATAATGGTTTAGTTAGTCTTATCAGTCGCTTGCCGGCAGGAGCTGTGTTTCACTATCAAGGTTATTTTTATAATACTGTTTACAAATCCAATTATAAAGGAACCAGTGAAATACAACGTGATAATTTTAGATATTATAATGACCGTCCTATTCTTAAGAATTATTCAAATATTTTTTTAACATTTCAAAATCAAAACAACTTTAATCCTAGCTCATCGAAAAGTCCATTGAGAAATGGTTGGGATTGGCTTAGCGGAAAGAGAACGAGCGGCATTGATAAAGTTATTAGTGACTATAGGAAAAATTTTGCTCCTTTTGAAAGTGACTTGAATTTACTCCACCGTGTAAAAGCAAGGAGGCTAACTGGCGAAAATTTACTATGCAGCGTCTATGACTATTTCAATTTGTCTTATGATAATCCAACTCTTGATGTAAAGCAAGCATTAAAAGGTATTCAGGATATTCAGGTAGACTTCGAACAAGGATACATGAAAGTGGGTGACCAGTATGTTGCTGTGGTGACTTTAACAAAAGAGGGTGGCTATTTAGTTTCTAGTCAAGACAAGGCAAATAGAAAATTACCACATAATGCTTCGGATGTTAAGTTACCCAAGTCGATTAATATGCACACTTCAATGCCGTTTTTAATTGGCATGGGTTTGCCTTTTAATCATATAGTCAACGTAGGAATAGAAGTGCTGGATAATGAGGCCGCAGCTGATTCAATGTCTGGCCTAAATTCAATAGGAACAAATATTCTATCTGGTGTCGGAGTACGTGAGGCAGTTTCAAAAACTGAAGAGAAGGAAAGGTTTTTGGATAGTCTTGCAGCAAGTAGTTTTAGAGCTTGTAGAACAAAGGTTAATGTGATTGTTAATGACGGTTCTTTAGAGAGACTAAAAGAGAAGCTGAATTTTGTCAAGAATGGGTTTGTGAGAATGAATGACAGTACTGTGTTCTTTGAGAATGAGCATGCACCAAATTTATTTTTGTCTTCATCTCCTGGAGCAATGAAATTTTTATATCGTGAGCCGGTAATTCAAACTGTTGACCAGGCTGTATGCTATATACCAAAAGAGTCACAATATTTTTCTGACCAGGAGGGTGTAGTATTTGTCGACAGATTATCTGGTTGCCCAGTTGTTGTTAACATGTGGAATTCTCCACATATAGTAAATAAGAATGGTGTTATTTTCGGTCCTTCCAGAACCGGAAAAAGTGTAGCACTAAATCACCTAACCACACAGTTTCTTCATTTTGTTACTCACCTAACAACTCAGTCATTAGCAAAGGGGCATCATGTAATTATCATAGATGTGGGTGGATCATACAAAAAGAATGCACAAATAAATGACGGTTTCTACTTTGATGCTGGAGTAAAGAAAGATTTATCCTTCAATATCTTTTTATGTCCTCAGGATACATCAGGGAAATATTTGTATAGTAGGGTAGACGAAGATGGAGAAGGAGCTGATGACCAAATCAATTACGTCTACACTGTCCTAAGAAAAGCATGGCGTGGTAACGAAGCGGTTTCCACAGATGAGAAAAACATCTTCAAGGAAAGCATTCGTGAATTTTACGAGTATGTGAATCGTGAATCAATCTTTCCTGATCTGACAGCATTCAGAAATTTTATTGATATATACGAGAAACAGATAATGAAACCGGATTATAAAGGCTTTCTAAACTTTGTTTCGTTGCGATTAGCACTAGAACCATATGTGAGTGGAGAGTACCGGTACTTACTAAATTCAAAAAGTAATTTGTCGTTAAAGGATCAGAGCTTCATTGTTTTTGATCTTGCTGGAATCATGGGTAATGAGGAGTTAGCAAATGTTGTAATGACAATTATAATAGGAATTACTGCGGATAAAATAGAAAATACGCACGGTGTAAGAAAAACAGTAATTATTGATGAAGCAATTGATTTTTTAAAAGGAGATTCGGGAGAATTTATTGGTGGGTACTATCGAAAAATAGCGAAGAGAGGCGGTCAGGTTTTTATAGCCACTCAAGGCGTAAGTTATTTGGATGATATCGATCCGTTGACTAGAAAAAGTATTTTTGGAAATTCTGATATAAAAATTCTTCTCAATCATAAGAATGATAGAGATAGTTATCCGGCACTTCAAAAGAATTTGGGGTTGACTAAATATGAATTGGATCTGCTGGATTCGATGGAGAACGGTGAACGGTATAGAGAAATTTTTATCAAGCTTGGTGAAGTGTCTAAAGTGTATAGAACAGAGATCGGTTTTTTTGCAGAAGGTGTTTACACGTCAACAAAAGAAGAGCTTGAAGAAATTTATGGTCTTGAAAAAGAACTTGGTAATCTGGGAGCGGCAATTAACCAATTCGTATATAATAAGTACGTAAAGGTTAAGTAATTACTCTTCTAAATATTAGGAATAATGAGAATAAAGAGATCGGATGAAAAAGCAGTAGCAGGTGCTAGTTCTATGAATAAAATTGATTTAAAAAAATTAAATGTGATTTTCATAATGGGATGCATTGCATTCATTTTGACTTTAGCCTTTAATGTCAATGCGCAGGAAAACTACTCTTACAATGGTAATGTAACTAATTCAAATTCAATAGAAAAAAACAAGGAGGCTTTAATGCGATGGTGGAATAATTTTTCAGATTGTTCGGCTAAGAAAATACTAGATTCAGCTAGAACAGAGAAGATGTTTGAAATAGTCCTAGCGGGTGAATTTCCAGTAACATATCATATGTATGGTTCTACAGCCGATGGTGGCCTAGTGAGATTTAAATTACAAATAAGGGTTATAAATGGGTCCTGCGATTATAAATTTTATGATTTGTATCATAGGTCAGTTGTTGGAGTAAAGCATAAGGACGGAGGGGCATTAATGGAAGAAAAACCAATGAAAGGTTCAATGATTTTTGGTAGATCTTGGAAATCATACCAGGAGCAGGGGAGTGCTTTTATCCATAATTCAGAATCGGAAATTATTCGAGTTGTAAAATAAAATCAAAAACTTTGAAACTATGAAAATCAAGTTATTATTAGCGATGGGACTTTACATTATTACGGTAAGTTTCTCATATGCACAGTTACCAACAGTCGTTAGTGCACCTATTGCCGAGGCAAATTTAGCTACTGCAAATACAACTTTAGCGCAACAGTCAGGAATCATGACTACTATGAATGGAGTGATCACGGCACTTGAAAAAGCTGATCGAGAGTATAAAGAGGCATTAACAAAAGCAACTTGGTTAAGGAATCTGCAAACTGCTGGTCGGATTTTATATATGGTTGAAAATCTTGTATGTACATCAAAGAATTTAGCCATAAGAATGAATTCTTTCGGAAATTCTAGTTGTCTAATGAGTTATCGATTTGACATGAGTATAGTAAAAGTTCAACAATCAGCCGACTATCTTGGAATTGTGCTGACTGCGGGTGTAACCATGTCTCCGGCTGAACGAATGCAATCACTTGACGATGTGATTAGGTCTTTTGGTGAAGCACAAGAAGTAATGGTCAGGTTGAATAGATCGCTGGATTCTGATATTATGAGACTTCGCGTTGCTAATAGCACAAAATCAACTGTAGACCTTGCTATGAATTATGATCGTTCAAAAAGAAAGTAATACTCTAGTTACTAAATGATATGAATGAAGTTGTATTACGTTTTTTTGATACAGGACTTATAGACGAAGGTGTAAACGATGCTGTGTTGACGGCTATTTTTGTAGGTTCAATATTAGCTCCATTATTTTTTTTAGGAAATGTCGTCTGGAATTTTGCGACTACAACAATAAAAAATGTGGGAGAGCGGCCACAACTCTTTAACAGAATGGAATTGATAAGAGCATGTATTTTGTGGTTTATATTGTCTGTAGGCTACGTTCCAATTTTCGGAACGTTTGCAAGGATAGGTGAAGCGCTCGGTCGATATTCTATTTCTGATTCAAAAGCAATTGTCGATGGTAAGAAGGCGATAACTGACCAATATAATAACGAGTTGACAAAAGAAGCGGAACAGTCACCAGATGAACCAACGGAGGAAGCAAAAACTCCCGATGAAAAAATTTCACCTGATGAGTCAATTAGCGCATGGGATATTGTTAGAGGGGGTATAAATACATTTGTCCTGACCATGTCAGGCGCGATTTGGGGATTGCTAAGTGTAATTATTCGATCAGTAGTACTGATGTTTGCTATAATAATGGCCAAATTATTTTATGTAATTGGTCCGGTTGTGCTAGCCTTTTCAATTCTTCCAATATTTAAAGATAAGTTAAATCAATGGGTTGGGGTCTATCTGAATTGCCTATGTATTCCATTAACTATGAATTTACTGGATACTATTATCTTTTCGGTTGTAGGTAAAGCATACAGTGGTGACTCCTTAGCTGACCCTGCCGCAATTACTATGTTTGGAATCGTTATGACTATATGCTATGCTCTTTCATTTTGGGTCACATCTTTTTATTGCGGATCGAGTGGAGCCGCAAAAGTTATGAGTACTGCTGTAGGAGCTGCTACAACAGCGGTAAGTATGGGTGTTGGAAAAATTGCCAGTGCTGCTGCTGCCGCAAGGTCAGGAGGTGGTATTATTGAAAATACTGCATCAGCAACTAATTCCGCAAAATAATTTATGTTATGAAATTGGAAGGATTGCAATCATATAAAAAAGATTCACAAAACTCACGCATAGTAGTTCTTGTATGTGTTATTGCATCGATAGGGGCAAGTGTATTTATGTATATCGATTCAAGAAATTTCATTGCAAATCAATCAGCAAAGAAGGTTGTAATTGATCGCGAAAACCATGCATGGTTGGCGACAGAGCAGGATTTCACTAGAGAAGATCGAAAAATACAATACGAAGAACATGTAAAAGATTTTTACAGACTATTCTTTGCTTTTGATGGAGGGACCTTTGATACAAATGTTAATCGTGGGTTGAATTTAATGGAAGGTGATTTAGGTAAGTCGATTTACATTAAAGAGTATGTCGAAAAGAATATTGCAAGAGAAGTCGTTGAAAATAATTGGCAATTGCGAGTTGAAATCGTAAAAGTAGAATGTGATATTTCAAAGTCACCTGCTCAGGGCGTTATTTATGCGAGACAAACACTTGTGAGACCTGCTGGTGAAGTTGTAAGAAATATGAACGCAACATTTACAGTTGCAGATGTAAAGGTCTCCTACGACAATCCGCGTGGAGCATTAATCATGGGATTTGACATATTTGATAATAGTAGGGTGATAAAGGAATCAAAGAAATAGTGAAATGGATAAGAAAGATAAAATATTAATATTGCTTGCTCCTATTGGTCTTGTTGTAGGTGGATATTTGATTTTTGGAGATCGCATTTTCCCACAAGATAAAACAAGTAAAATAGAACAGGAAAATTTTACCTCGATTGACGCACCTATTACTGAACTTCGAAAAAAAAGAACAGAAATATACAGGGACAAGTATGAAGAGGAAAATGGAAAAGCATATGAAAGAAATATTCAGCCCGATGAAAGTTTCTTTGGCACAGAGGTTAGAGTAGAACCTGGCGCTAGCGATGAAAGTGAGCAATTGGTTACTGAGCCTGAGACTCAGTCTACTAGTTCTTCTAGTACTGATGAGCCAAAAGTTATAATAAAATATGTTGAAAGGCCTAAATCAGAATCTCAAACAGCTAGTACAAAAGCTCCAGTAGAAGAAGCTCAACCCGCCAGGCGTAGAACAGGTTTTGTTGAAAGCAAAAAGGAAACTCCCTTTGATAACGGTTCAGGTGTGACAACTGTTGAATCAATAAATATACCGGCTGTTGTTCAAGACGACATTGAAGTGAAATCAGGAAGTAATATAATCCTTAGGACCACTGAGGAAGTAATAATAAATGGAACTAGAATTCCTAAAAATACACTTGTGTCTGGTGTCGTCAATTTAGGTCAACAAAGATTAAGCATTGATGTTAATACCATTGCCATATCAACTAGGTCAATACCCGTAAAGTTAAAAGCCTATGACTTAAACGGAAATGAAGGAATGCCTTTAGAGGGTGGGGTGGATAAGGAAATTAAAAGAGACGTTATTAATGATGCGATAAGCGCATCACGTACAATAGTAAGATCTCCAATTTTAAGTTCTTCTCCTTCCAGGGCTGGCCAGAAGAAAGTGAATGATCCTTCTGTACCTGTCCCTAAGGGATACAAAATATTTTTGAAATCTAATTGAAGTATTTCCTATGATAAAACGTCTTGGCTTTAGTTGTTTTTTTTTATTACCCCTCTGCCTTTTTGCTCAAAGGTATGATACGGTGCGTGTTGGATTACTAACGACTGTTCATGTCGTCTTTAACTCTACTGTGATGAATTATGATCTTGGGTCTGGAACAAGAATTGAAAATGGAGTAGAAGTGTCTGACGTGATTATCAGTAAAGTAGGAGACCGTCTAAAATTAGCCGCTGCCATCGAGCGCTTTGAAACTACTAATTTATTTATAGAAACTGAGAGCGCTTATTTCAATTTAATTTTGGTTTATGCAGCTAGACCGGAAAAGCTTACGCACTATCTATCTGATGATCGAGCGGATCGAGTTAAAGATATTCGAAAACTTAAGGGTGAAACCCTGGCAAAAGAAGAATTACAAATAGAACAAGCGAAGGACGAAAAAATACTTGAATTGACTTTAAAGGAATTCTGTGAGGAAGTAGCCAGTAAAAGCAATCTAGTCCCTGAAATTGGTGAGTCTACACAAAAGATGAAATACTTTTTGAACGGACTTTATGTAAAAGGGGATTATCTGTTTTTCAGGGTTAATGTCATTAACGAAGGAAATGTAAAGTACGATTTAGGATATGAGGGCTTCTTTATCAACGATAAAAAAAATAAAGGGACAAAAAGGACGCCAACACAGCCTGAGCCTATGAAACCGATCTTTATCTACAACGATGAAATCAAGGTTGTTGATAAGAAAGAGGAAGTTTCTAAGATATATGTGTTCGAGAAGTTTACCCTTGAACAAAAAAAGGTATTCACTATTGAATTTTGGGAAGACGGTAAAGGTCAACGTAAAGTTGAGCTTATTATTCCGCCTGATAAGCTTTTGTCAGCCAAAACCATTTAAAGCCGTTCATCATGAAAAAACTCATTTTAGGGATACTCCCCATAGCGATAGCTGTCTCTTGTATAAGCATAGATGCAAGCGCTCAATACTCGCGGCTTAAGAATTCTTCTTCTTCCCAACTTGGAATCGGTTTTACGGATGCTGGTTTTATGTTAAATGCATACTACGTGAAAACATATGATCAAAAAGTAAGGGCTGGTTTTGGTGGTGGATTAGTTTTTGGCAAAATCAGTGACATTTCTTATAAATCTGTTTTCGTTGATGGACTTGGAAGTTATTCCATGTATTCAAACAGGTTTGCATCACTCAATGCAATTGCAGGGCTTTCCTTTGTTGGAGATATAATCAACAATTTTCAAAGTGATGTATATGACCATCAATTCAGTTTCAACTATGGTGTATTAGGAGGTATGGAAGCTGAATTTACGGCAAGTCGAAGTCTGTCTTTTGTGCTTAGTGCCAATCAAAGATATTATGTCCGTAAAGAATTTGGTAATTGGAGATACCAAATCGGAGCGGCAATAAGAATTTCACTATAACCAAGAAATCATGAAAAGACTATACAAACTTTTATTCGCTGGGTTATATGTGATCTCCTTTTCGTTGTCAGCTCAAACAGTGTATACCGTTCCAGTTGGTCCAATGCTTACTGCTGATAATAATCCAATAATTGTATCAGTGGTTAAACGTGGTACATCCGCTATCAATACAACCGCTATTGACTTTGATTCTTTCCCTCCTGGTACAGGGTTAACAACAAATACTCTGGTTCAACTTTATGGTACCAATACCGCTGGACTTCAGGATTTTTTTGGTACTCCATATGCTGTAACCGATTATTGGACAATAGGCGAATTAAGTATACCTCTTCTATCTGGTGGTACAGTGCAAACAGCAGAAGATTCGCGCTGTGGGACTAACCTATCTATTGCCAGGTGGAGATCAGGACCTACAGGTAATGTTTTTCGATATGAAATCAATGAAACAACGCTCGGAACCAATTGGGATTGTTTTCCTTACAAAAGGAGAATTTCAGTTGGAAGGGTTGTAACAAGAATTTGTAACAGCGGTATTTGGAACTTCGGCCCTACTTGCACAGGAACTCCGAACACGTACTCGAAAGAGATTTATATAGATGTATATAATCCATTCACAACTCTGTTGCCAAACCCTTCCTTCGGCAATGTGTGTATTGGTGCAACACCACAAATCACCGTTGGTACTTCTCCAGACGAAAATGGAATTGGAGTGTACTTGAATTTAGTAAGTGACAGAGGAAGTTTTATAACAGAGCAAAGTTGCACTACTGGCTGCTATACTTTAAACAGTGCCGGCCACGGTGCCGGCCAGATCAATATTAGCAAGCAATGGAATTTCTCTGGGTTTGCCAATGGTGCTGTATCAGTGAATCTACCTTTTGTTGCAGCGGGCAGTGTGTTGAGCTTACCTGTTGTTTCTGCGGGAACGAATGAAACATTTTGTAAAGATACAGGAGATGTAAGTTTATCGGGTGCCTCACCTGGTGGGGGTACTTGGTCGGGGAGTCCTTACGTCAGTTCCAACGGAACATTTAGTACAAATCCTTCAACCGTTGGTAATCATATCGTCACATATAGTTTTACAGATGGAAACGGATGTACCAACTCGATAAATAAAACTGTTATCATCACTGCCCTTCCTATAGTTGGTGCGGGGAGTGATCAAAGCTCCTGTCGCAATAGCGGAAACTTAAATCTTACAGGTGTAAGTCCTACGGGTGGTGTATGGTCAGGTAGTACTTACCTTGTTGGAAATCAGTTCGACACGAGCGCTCCTGCTGGAAATTATACTTTAACCTATACTTATACCAATCCAACCACTACTTGTCAAAACACAGATGACAAAGTAGTTACGATTTTGGCGTTACCGGTTGTTAGTGCAGGAAGTGATTTCACAGTTTGTAATTTAGGTGGAAACGTTGCACTCAGTGGCGCTTCACCTGCTGGCGGATCGTGGAGCGGAACAGGCGTTACTGGAAGCACATTAAATCCATTAATTGGTGGCCTAGGACCACGGACACTTACCTATACTTACAACGATGGAAGTTGCGCTAATACAAGTAACCTTACCGTTACCGTACTTGCTTCACCTACAGTAAGTGCAGGAGCAAACAGTTCAGTTTGTATAAGCTCAGGCCTTCTTAACTTAACTACCGGTAGTCCTTCTGGCGGAATTTGGACGGGTACTGCGGTTACTGGAAATCAATTCGATCCTGCAATTGGTGCGGGAACTTATGTTTTGACATATACATATACTGATCCTATAACCTCTTGTGTAGCTTCTGCAAATCGTTCGATAACTGTTAATCCATTACCAGTTGTTGAAGCGGGTAATAATCTCCCTAATGTCTGCGTAAGTCAGGCTAATTTTACTTTACTTGGTTTCAGTCCCTCCGGTGGTGTCTGGTCAGGAACTGGCCTGAGCGGTCCAACTCAATTTAGTCCTGCTACCGCTGGAGTAGGTGTTCATGTACTCACTTATACATTCACAAATGCTACAACAAATTGCAGTAATAGTGATATTATAAGTATAACCGTTAATGCAGGAACTACGGTTAACATAGGATCAGATCAAACATTTTGTTCTACATCTCCTGTCTATAATTTAAATAGCGATTTAGGACCATCAGAACTCGGAGGCGTCTGGAGCGGTACTGGTGTTAGTGGAGTTAATTTTAACCCCGCCAATGTTGGAACAGGGACCTACGTGATAACCTATACCTTCACAAATGCAAATGGTTGTATCTCCACTCAGCAAAAACAATTTACTGTTGTTACCGGACCTGCTGTTAATGCAGGAAATACTTTGGAGGTTTGTATAAGCAATGGAGTTGTTAATCTGGTTGGTGAAACTCCTTTGGGTGGGGTATACTCAGGCCTTGGTGTTGTTGGCAATACATTTGATCCATTGATCACCGGAACGGGCGTATATACTGTCACCTATACTTATACTACTGCCTTTTGTACTTCGAGTGCTACAAGACAGATCACGGTTAATGCAGCAACTCCGGTTTCGGCTGGGCCTAATCTAACAGTATGTGTAAATGCAACGGATTTTTTATTAACTGGCGCATCAGTAAATGGTGGCGTGTGGAATGGTAATGGCGTAGCTGGTGGATTCTTTTCTCCAAGTGCAGCAGGAGTAGGGACACACATAATAACTTACACTTACACAAATAATAAGGGTTGCATTTCAACGTCAACACGTAACATAAATGTAAATGCTGCTCCTGTTGTTGATGCTGGCACTGACATAACACTTTGCAGTAATTCTGGCATTTATTCATTAATCGCAAACGCCAGTCCCTCAGGAGGTACATTTAGTGGCCCCGGAGTTCAACTTTTAAATTTTAATCCAACACTTGCAGGTGTTGGTGTTCATCAGATTAACTATAGTTACACTGACCCTATCACTAATTGTTCTCGTAGTGATTTTCGATTTATTACTGTCATTGCTCCTTCTTCAACCGTTACAATCGGAGCAAATATTTCAGTATGTGTAACTGCTGCACCTATTGCTTTAACAGGTGAAAGTATTCCAGGCGGGGTTTACTCAGGTGTGGGTGTATCAGGAAATACATTTTCACCTGTAAGTGCTGGTGTTGGTGTATTTACAATCACCTATACTGTACCGGATGCAAGTGGTTGCAGCGCTACGGCCACTAGGCAAATAAGTGTGATAGCTTTACCCGCTGTCAGTGCTGGCCCTGATATATTTGTCTGCTCTGGGGCTCCGCTAGTTGCACTTAACGGAACCGGTAACCCTGTAGGTGGAACATTTTCCGGACCATTTGTAAGTGGTAATAATTTTAATGTAGGCGCATCAGGTCCAGGAACATTTCAGGTAACTTATACCTATACCAATGCAACGGGTTGCACAAATACAGCCATAAAAAACATTATTGTTGACTCTGGAGCAATCGTAAACGCTGGGCCAGATTTTGCGGTTTGTGTAGGATCGCCAGTTGTTGATCTTGCATCTAGGGTTAGTCCAGGAGGGGGATCATTCACAGGTGCTGGCGTTAGCGGAACAAATTTTAATCCGAGCATCGGACTTGGTAGTTACACGATCACTTACACGTTATCTAATACATTCGGCTGCGCTGGAACTGATACCTTCGTGGTAACAGTTAATCCACTGCCTTCAGTTAATGCAGGAAGTACTAGATCGTTTTGTTTAAATGAGCCCAATTACGATCTGGCCTCAACTGCTGTTCCTGCCGGAGGTTCATTTTTCGGTCCTGGGGTAAGTGGAAATTTATTTACTCCTTCTTCTGCTGGTGTTGGAACACACACCATTTTCTACACTTACACAAATGTAAATGGTTGTAGTAATACAGCTACCCGTACACTGACAGTAACTGATCTACCTGTAGTTAATGCCGGTGGTAGTTTATTTATGTGTATTAATGGACCGCTCATTGATTTGTCTATTGGTGCCACTCCTGTTAATGGCACTTGGTCAGGGTCAGGGATTATTCCTGGGACTCCAATTTTTAATCCTCAGCTTTCTGGAGTAGGAACGTTCTTGGCTCAATACACAATTGTACAGTCCAATGGATGTTCAAATTTTAATACAAAAGTTATCACTGTTTTTCCTCAGCTCACAGTGGATGCGGGTCCTGATATATCTGTATGCAGCAATGCCCCAATTGTGAATTTAAACATTGGTGCATCACCTACAGGTGGAACATGGTCAGGAACTTCCGTTACTGGTACAAACTTTAATCCATCTGTTGGACCAGGTAGTTATTTGGTTAATTATAGTTATACAGATTTTTATGGTTGTGCAGCAACCGACACTAAAACAATTACTGTTATTCCTCCAGGCGCTGTGAGTGTAGGTTCCGATCTTACAGTTTGTGTTACGGCCTCACCCATTGATTTGGCAGCAAGTATATTTCCAACTGGTGGGACATTTTTTGGTACAGGGCTGCAAGGCACAAATTTCAATCCGGCATTAGCTGGCATTGGTGTACACGGTATTTCCTACACGGTAACTGATGGCTCAGGATGTACAAATACAAAAATTAGGACTATCACTGTAACGGCTCCTCCAGTAGTCGATGCCGGACCAAACAGAGTGATTTGCATATCCAGTGGTTTAGTCGATTTAGATCAGGGATCTTCCGTTACTGGTGGTGTATGGACGGGCACTGCGGTATCTGGTAGCTTTTTCAATCCGCCTGTAGCAGGACTTGGAACTTTTGTTATTAACTATTTATATAATAACGGTGCTGGCTGCATCAGTACGGATACTAAAACATTGACAGTTAGACCAGATGCAACAGTAGACGCGGGTGTCGATGTTACTGTTTGTGTTAACCAGGTTCCTATTGATTTTACGACAAGCCCAGACAAAAGAGGCGGTGTATGGAATGGAATTGGAATGTCTGGCAACATATTTTCGCCCTCTGTTGCAGGCGCTGGAAACTACACTATTAACTACACCTATACAGATGCGTTCGGGTGTGCTGCAACTGATACTAAAAATGTAAGAGTAAATCCATTACCTCCAGTTTCGGCTGGATCACCTCTATCTCTGTGTACTACAGCTCCCGCTGTTAATTTGAATGGTGCTGTCTTTCCATCTGGTGGCACCTGGTCGGGAGTGGGTTTAACAGGAAGTTTTTTTAATCCTCAAACAACTGGTTCAGGTGTCTATACTGTATCCTATTCAGTGACAGACGCCAATGGCTGTACTAATAGCGCAACAAAACAAATTACAGTTACGCTTCCTCCTGTTATTAATCTGGGCGGAAATCAAACAGTTTGTATTGGTTCCAACATTATTGATTTAAATTTAGTAAGTGGTGTAAGTGGCGGTGTCTGGAGCGGGACAGGTACGAGCAATGGACAATTTGATCCTTCTTTTGCTGGTGTAGGGAATCACCTACAAACGTACACCTTTAACAATGGCCTTGGCTGCATATCTACAGGCACCAAAACAATGGTGGTTAGAGCTAATCCAACGGTAAACGCTGGTCCTGATATAAACTTATGTGTCAATGCGACACCCTACAACTTATCTACACAAACAACTCCTTCTGGAGGTGTGTGGTCAGGAATAGGAATTGCTAGTAACACCACAAACTTTTCTCCATCTGTGGCAGGCCTTGGAGCACAAGTATTAAAATATACTTATACTGACACTTATGGATGCGTGGTATCGGATAATATAATTGCCTCAGTAAAAGCAATTCCAGTAGTTGATGCTGGCCCTAACTTATCGATATGCACTACTGCGCCTCCATTGAATCTGAATCTTACTTCTTTTCCATCTACAGGTATTTGGACTGGTCCGTCTATAAGTGGAAACAATTTTAATCCAGCGGTGGGGGTGGGTTCGTATAATTTAATTTATACACTTACCAACTCAGACGGTTGTGTAGCAAGTGATAGCAGAACATTAGCCGTTACTCTTCCTCCTTCTGTGAACATTGGCGCCAACCGGATCTTGTGCGTGAATAGTGCTCGCATCGATCTTGATTTGGGAGTTACACCAATAGGCGGTTCTTGGTCTGGTAGTTCAGGACTTGAGGGTAGTTTTTTTAATCCAGCCCTTGCAGGTGTAGGAACATACCAAGTTACTTATACCTATAACAGTGGGCAAGGTTGCATCTCAACGGCCACAAAAACAATACAGGTAAGAACTGCTATCACGGTAACAGCCGGACTGAATAGAAATTTCTGTAGAAATTCACCTACTTATAATATGACCAATGATCCGTCTTTGCTTGGCGGTTCGTGGAGCGGTACGGGCGTTAGTGGAAATAATTTCAATCCCAATACTGCGGGAGTGGGCATTCACATCATTACTTATACCTATGCAGATGAGTTCGGATGTGTAGCCACTGCACAACGAGCATTTACTGTTTCAGATGTAGTTGCGGTAAGTGCTGGCCCTGCCGTTACTATATGCGTTACTTCAGGACCGCTCTCACTTGCTCCTTCTGGTTTCCCCGCTGGTGGAAATTGGAGTGGCCAGGGAATTGTTTCAAACACATTCAATCCTGCAACCGTGGGGGCTGGTATCTACCAGGTAACCTATGCTTATGGTGATGCGAATGGTTGCACCGGTACGGCCACAAAACAAATAACAGTTACCAATCCACCGGTGGTTGAAGCTGGAGCAAATTTTGATATTTGTATTAATGCAGCACCCATTTCACTTAATGGTGCAACTCCAATTAATGGAGCATGGAGTGGACTTGGCGTAATAGCAGGTGTCTTTGATCCACTTTCTGCTGGCCTTGGTTTACACGTTTTAACCTATACATACACCAATGCCAATTCCTGTACGTCAAGTGATGTAATTAACGTGAATGTTTTAAGCGAACCATTACTAACAATAGGTGGTGATAAATCAGTATGTATTGGAGACACTCCTATGAATTTATTAATAGATGCATCACTTAAAGGTGGAACATTTACCGGCCCAGGAATAACAGGATCTATATTCAATCCATCCACAGCAAAAGCGGGTACACATGTTATTACTTATACGCTTCGCTATAACGGTTGTGACTTAACAGCCTTTAGAAATATTACTGTAAACACCGCACAAGCATTACTGATCGGAGAAAATAAAGCACTATGCTTAGATGCAAATAACTATGACCTCATTAAGGATGTAAATGTCATTGGAGGCACTTGGTCAGGAAACGGGCTAAGTGGAAGTATATTCAGACCATCTATTGCGGGTGTCGGCTCTCACGTTCTAACTTATACCTATGTCAATGCTTTTGGATGTAGTTCATCAGCTTTCAGAGTCTTTACAATTCAAGATCAATTACCTATCAACGCAGGTGATGACCTAACAATTTGTTCAGCGGTAGGTAACTTTGATCTTACTGGAAGAGGTTCCCCCTCAGGAGGTATTTATGTGGGCACTGGTGTTACCAACAATGTATTCAACCCAACGGCTTCCGGCCTTGGTGTGTTTACCATCAATTATGTAGTCGATAATGGAAACGGTTGTGTAAGCACAGATGCTTTGGATATTGAAGTTCGTGCAAGTTCAATTAACAATTTTGGAACTGATAGCATTGTCTGTATTAATACTCAGCCAATACCATTAAACTTTTCCGCTGAACTTCAAGGTGGAATTTGGAGTGGAACAGGTGTTGTATCCAATACATTCTATCCTTCGCTGGCTGGTGTTGGAACTCATATTTTAAATTTCACAATCAGTACTCAGGCATGTGATATCGCTGGTAGACGAACTATGACAGTTACCGGACTTCCTAAGTCAGCCACAACTACACAAAGTTCTGTGTCTGGCTGTGCCGGATCATTTGTAACACTGTCAGCAAAAATAAATCCTGATGACTTGATTAATAACGTTACAGTAGGCTGGTTTCGCAAGGATGCTAGTGAACCATTTGCCATTGGTGAATCAATTCAATTTGAAATCGAGAGCGAAGAACAGGTTTACTTCAAAGCCATCAATCAGTTTGGTTGTTCTTCTGGTCAAAGTGATTTCATCCGTGTACAAACCGATAATCCTTCCGGTAATTTTAATACACCCGACACAACTGTACCCTTTGCAAAGCCAATTATTTTCTATTCAACTTCATTAAAAAATGCACAAACTTTTGAATGGAGTTTTGGTGATGGTTTGATTTCATACGAAAGAAATCCGTATAAGTATTATTATGAGTCGGGTACCTTCAATGTTTCATTGAAGCTGACAAGCTCTACGGGATGTGTCACAACAATAACAAAGGAAAAATATATTACCGTCCTTACCGAACCTGGTCGAGAAGATAAGACACCAGATAATTCTGGTGGTAGGATTGGATCACCTTCACGAGCAGTAATTGAACACTCCCCGAACCCAAATAAGGGCCAATTTCAAATTTCAATAGAAGCGACCAACGCAGAGCTTTATAAAATAACTGTCACCGACTTTATTGGCCATAGCTATGAAGCTGGAACATTTGAAATTAACGAAGGTTCAAACGTAGTCGATCTTGATATAAGCAACTTCAATCCAGGTGTTTATAACATAATTCTACGAACCAATACAGAGATATATAACTTTAAAACAATCAAGCAATGAGAATTTTACTAATACTTTTGATTGCTGTTATACTCTTCTCTTGCGGAGAGACAGAAGACTTTCTAAATAATCTCAATCAAAGTCCTCAGATTAATTTCATGGGAGAAACCAGTGCGCCTGTTTTAAAAGACAGTATCAAATTAAGTCAGGTTAAATATTCCATTTCTCTTCGTGTAACTGATGCAAACAACAACATCAAAGAGGTTAAGTATTCACAATTGGAAGGCACTGGTAGACTACTCCAGGACGGGGTCGAGATTAAATCAAATAATATCAGTTTTGAAAGAGATTCATCAATCCTTCAATTTGATTACTATCCAGCTACGTTAGGTCTGCATCGATTTTTAATTACCGTTACAGATAACTTCAATTTGTCTAAAACAGCCATTGTAGAATTGACCGCTTTTGAAAATTTACTCCCAGTATCACGCTTTACTGCACGAAAAGTAGGTCAGCTCTCCAGATACGAATGGAAATTTGATGCAAGCGAAAGTTACGATCGTGATGCTCGATACGGTGGTGTGATAAAAGAATACGAATTCAGTGTGCTTGGTAAGGTCTACACAATTCTTTCGGACAACGTCTTTATCATCTTTCCGCAAACAGGGATTTACACTGTGAGCGTTCGTGTAAGAGACAATGACGGTAAGTGGAGCACAAAAAGCGAAATCCCTAACCTGCAAGTAGATTAGAAGAGGGTGCAGGATAGATTTAATATTTATTAAATGAAATTAATCATTGCAGAAAAACCCCTGACCGCTCAGCCTATTGCTGCAAACAGAAAAGCTGTTAATAAAAGAGAAGGTTATTACGAAGGCAATGGTTATATCGTTACATCAGCCTATGGCCATCTGGTTGAATTGTTTGAACCGGAAGATTACGATTCACGCTATAAAGAATGGAAGTTAGAAGATCTTCCAATACTGCCAGATTTCCGTTATAAAATTCATGAAGAAAAATATCGAAAGTCACGATTCGAATTGATCAAACAATTATTAGGCAAGGCAACTGAGGTTATAAATGCCTGTGATTCGGATAGGGAAGGGGAAAACATTTTCTGGTCTATTATTAAAATGTCAGGCTATACCGACATAGCTAAGTGTAAACGGCTTTGGTATAGTGATTACACGGACGAGTCATTAAATACAGCCTTTGAAAACCTTCGTCCATTGGCAGAATTTGAAAATTCTTATAAGAGTGCGGAAACAAGGCAGAAGGCCGATTGGCTATATGGTATGAATTTGTCCAGGCTACTAACCAAAACAGCAAAATCAGGAAACTGGACTTTTGGTCGTGTTCAGACTCCCACTTTGATGATAGTATGTGATGCTTATAAAAGGCACACCGATTTTATTGAAACACCTTATTGGAAAGTGAGGGTAACACTGGAGAAGGGTATTCGTTTTTACGCCACTAATGAAAGGTCATTTCTACAGAAGCAACAAGCCGAATCTTTGTATAATACAATTCATGAGGACCTGATTTGCTCCAGCAAAGAAGTTAAAGAAAAAAAGGAGCATGCACCCGCCTTATTTAGCCTGAGCGCTCTTCAAAGAGAAGCCAGTAAGTTATTCCATTTAAAAATGGACAAGACTTTAGAAGCCGCCCAAAGCCTTTATGAGAAGCATAAATTGACTACATATCCCAGATCGGACAGTCGTTATTTGCCAGAAAGCATGAAATCGGACGTCCTCCGTTGTTTGGAGCGCTTACAGGGCTTTAAAACAGTTCCTGAGTCTATTCGACAGGCTGCGGGATTAGTCTCGTCTAATGGCATTTCTAGCACTCCATTTGATGATAAAAAGGTAGGTTCCCACCATGCCATCATCCCAACGTCAGAAGTACCAGACGGAAAGGAATTAACACAGAATGAACAGATTGTCTACCTTCTAATTGTTAAACAATTTGTTGGGGCATTTATGCCTGCCTGTATTAAGAAACAGACCAGGCTAGAATTTAAACACGACATAGATGTTTTCAAGGCATACGGAAGTGAAGTAATTACCGAAGGCTGGAGGCTATTGGATGATGCGTTGCAAATTTTAAAAACAGGTAAGCAGGCTGATCCTGATCAGCCCAATGAAGAACAAAGACTTCCAGAAGTTCAAGAAGGGGAGAAGCTACCTGTTGTTGAAAAAATTGTCTTAGAAAAGAAGACACAAAAGCCGTCACTATTAACCACAGAAGCGCTCTCCAAATTGATGGAAACTGCTGGTAAACTAGTTGACGATGAGCAATTAGCTGAAGCTATGAAAACATGCGGTATAGGAACAGAGGCAACTCGCGCGGAAATTGTTAAGCGCCTCTATGAGCTAGCATATATTCAGGATAAAGGACGTTACATAATACCTACTCAGGATGGGCTTGAACTCTACAAAGTATTAAAAGACTATAAAATTGCATCACCTGAATTGACAGGAATATTCGAAAATAAATTGCATGATATTGTGAGCGGTCGCATAAGGCAGGAAGAGTTTTTAAAAGAAACTGTTGCCATGATGATTGAGCACATGGAATTGTTAAAACAAACCGCGAAAGACCTAGAGAGCAGTAAAAATGAGAAGCAAGATGTAGGAGGGGTTTGTCCACTCTGTAAAGAGGGACAGGTAGTAATTGGAAACAATAGCTATTTATGTTCCAAAGCAAAATGGTCTAAAGTGCAGGATAATGGAGATACAATCTGGCAAAACGATGGTTGTCACTTTCAAATAAGTAAAAAGGTAGCTGGTAAAATAATCTCCCCGTCCATGGTTCGTGAATTACTCGACAATGGCTTAACAAAAAATGAGATTAGTGGATTTATTAATAAAGCTGGAAAACCATTCTCTGCTCGTCTAAAATTGAACGATCATTTCAAACTCGAATTTGCAGATCACGCTGACGGAGCAACCATTAGTTGCCCAAAATGCAAGCAATCTAAAGTAAGGGTTGGAGAAAAAGGTATATCGTGCCTGGACAAAGCATGTGATTTTTTTATCTACCGAATTATAGCACAAAAGAAACTTACAGACGCACAATTAATATCACTGGTGGAGAAAAAGAAAACAGGTATAATAAAAGGATTGAAATCTAAAGCAGGTAAAGCATTCGAGACCAGTCTAGTGTTAAATAATGAACATAAAGTAGAATTTAACTTTGCAAAAGGAAAAGGAACTGTAAAACGAAGTTAACATGAATCCCCTGCAGCAGCTCCGGGCATTGGCCGGCCATGGCTATTGATGCTAACACTTCGTAATAGTTTTTAAATGAACAAATGACATGAAAGAAGAAAATGAAGCACCATCCTCGGAGGAGTCAATTGGTCAATTACTTTACGACAGATTATTTGGTCACGCCCAACTAAAGGAAATTTTGAACGGGCAAACACTAGATGATTTTGTAGAAGAACGTGTCGACATTTATTATATGGAATTAAATGCAGATTTAAGTTGTGGTGTCTCCTACCAACAAGCCAAGTCCCATGCTTTAAAGGCGCTGCTTAAAGGGGTTTAAAAAGAAGGTGCTAACATGAGCGGGTGGAAGCGGCCAGGGTGCAGCTGGGATCTGATCCGATATCGAAATATGATGTTAACATGAACAGGGAATAGATCCTCCGGTGTGAGCTGGTGGCCAAGTAACGATGCTAACAACGACTTATTACCATTTTTTAAGGAATTCAATTAAAGACATTTTTTGTTTTTCCGAATCCCCTCGATCTTTACTAAAATTATCGTTGACTTCCAGCGGCTTTTTCGTTTACCGATCCCCTCAACAACGTGATAAGCAATCAGTAGTGGTTCTGTCAATGGACGTGGAATAAATTGAAGGGGCAGGGCCTTAGGGGAGTGTTTATGCCGCGAAAGCCATTGACAGGTTCACGGATGCATTGCTTAACTTAAGGTAAAGGAATGGCCGCTAGGAAGGAGGATATAGTGGAATTTGTATTTAATGAAAATAGAATGAAAGTAGAACCAGGTATCTATAGGGTTCAAATGAGAGATTATTCACAAGCTTATGGTAAGAAACATCCCAGACCGAATAGTAATACTGTGCATATTCTAACAGTTAAAAAAGATGGAAAGGGGGTAACTTGTTTCTTAGACCATAGTTTACAAGGCGACCCACCGGAAAGATTTGAGGATTTTGAAATTTTGTCAAGGTTTGAGAAAGAACCGGTTATATCTAAGTGCATGTTGACCCTGTCCTTTGAGGATAGTACGGGGGAGAAATACGAGTGGAAAATGGCTGATGTATGGGTATTGAGAAATGTGCTTGATTTTGTCTGCTGGTTGCGTAAGCCATTTGGATACACTACTCGGACTAACTGAGTGAAATGACATGAACTTTACAGAAAATTAGCGTAAAATATAGTAAAGAAATCGGCTAGCAGGACAACTCTCTTTAGGTCGGGGTCATAACATTTTGTGTATCGGAGATCCACGATCCTGAAGAGTGTTGTCTTTTGTGATGAAAGCGGATCGGGTTGTAAGGAACGGATGGAGCGTAGGCAAAGCGTAGGTCCTTTTGATCTTATCAAAAGGGTCGAAGCGGGCCGGAGCGCAAGTAGGGACGCACTAATCCCGATTGGCTTGAAGCCCATCATCATAAAAATGGATTATAAAGAGCGAATAAAATAAAAGGAAGGCATTTCAGCCTTCCTAAGATTATTGTGAAATTTATTTTTTCTTTATCGTAGTTTTGAACTCCTTTTTAAGTGCCTGTATTTTTTCTTGGGCACGGGATTCTCTTTTAGTTCTTATTAATTGTTGCTCTGCTTCAAAACCCTTTATATCGATATCACTGTATGCCTCAGCGATTTTTCTTACAATTAACCCGTAGTCAGAGCTTGGGTATATACCCGCGTATTGATCTAACATTACTTTTCGTAGGATAATTGCTTTTTGTTCAGGTTTAAGTGAAGAAAGTATTTTGAAGGTTTTCTCTTGGTTTGACTTATTTAATCCAAGTATTTTGTTGATTTCAGCCTTTCCATGGTAACCCGCCTTATCGATAAGTATATACCACAGTAGCGCTTCCTCCTGGAGCATAATTTTCATTTTACAACTAGGTTTTTGTGTTGGGTGTGTTTTAAGTGCTTCAATTATTTTAACATGTACCTTTTCAGCATCTAGTTCTTTACCTCGTTTAGTACGTTCCTGGATTTTCGAAATTAATGTCTTGAGATTCTGTTGATCAGAATTAACAGTTTCATGCTTGGATGCTTTTCTTATGTGAATCGTTTGCTGTTTACCTTGTTCGCTACCGGATATCCAAAAGCCCTTAACCTTTTTTCCTTGCCGATCATGTGTGTTAAAATCAGTGTATTCTTTGAGAGGCTTTACATTATGTTGATTTAGTAGTTCTTGCACTTCTGGTAATGTATCTGCATAATTTTGCAGTAGTACAATTTCAGGTTCGGATTCAATTATTTCACGGGTTCGTTGTATAACGTGTGTGTTACTTTTTTTGATAAAACACATTCTATCCATGCATCGATCAGCCTCTTTAATATCTGAAAATAGTAGGGGAGAAGCTCCAGAGCGTTTTGGGCACATTGTGCAGGCTCCAGCTTTTGGAAACAGCGTTGTATCTTCTTTGTCAAAAGGGGCACTGGATAGAAGGTTGGTAATTGACCTGTTGATGTAGTTCTCCAATTCCTTTACTGTACCATAACCATCGTTGTAGTTTTTAGCTTCTTGGATAGCTTCACGTTGATTTTGTGGAGTTAACCTGGCAAGTAGAAGTGCATGACCCAAAAGCATATGATTTGCTAGAAAGTCTTTTCTTCCTTCAGGGACTAGGTCGTTTAATTTCAGTCTTTGGATAATGTAGGTTTCTGACCTGCCAACTCTTTTAGCTAGTTCTGCTGTTGTCATTTCGGTGTTATTATCCATTAAGATTTTATAGCCTCTTGCTTCATTGAACGGATGGACTTTTTCGCGTTGAAGATTTTCAATCATTTGAAGTTCAAAGGCTTTTTCATCGGTGACAGCTTGTTTGATGTTTGCGGGTATCTGAGTCTTTCCAGCAAGCTTACTGGCGTGGTACCTTCGTTCACCGGCTATTAGCTTGTAGTGCCCTGGTCGTTGCGCATCGGGAGTGATAAGGATAGGCTGTATTACATCGTCCTGGGCAATTGATGATGCAAGTTCTTTAAGGGCTGCTGGGCTAAAATCCTTTTTAGCTCTAAAGATGTTGTTGGTCGAACTTACTGTGATAAGATCGAGATTGACGGACATTTGTTGTGCTTCCATTTTGTTTATTATGTTTAGTTGAACATTAATTTTTTAATGCTTCAGGTATCGGTCTTTTTGCTGACCAGGAATGTGAAAGGGATTGGCGGGTGAAAGGCAAGAGGCAACGGAATATTAATAGAAGGGGCCCTTTAGGGAAGTAGGCTGTTCATATGCCGGAACTTCTTGCCTGAGGTCAGGAATAACAGACCGACTTTTGCTACAAAAAAAATGATGAGAGAGAGTATTAATTATAGTTAACTAATAAATATTTCAATGAATTATATGGTCTGTGAGCGAGTAAAAAAAGGTGAGACTTCTTTAAAGTCTCACCCACTGGATTTACTATAATAAAATCAATAGCTAAGTTGTTTGATAAACTCTTCAACTTGTTCTCTTTGAGAATTCGAGAAGATCCACCCAGCAAACTGTTCTCCTGTTGTAGGATCATTTAATTTGGAATTGTATAGGCCACGAAGGCCGTTCTTTCCCAGGGAATCTTTGTGAGGTTTTGTGTCACCTTTCAATGCAATTGATTTGGTGTTGTACTCTATTAGCTCAATACCTGTTTTCGTTACGGCAGGTTCGTTAACTTCTTGTTGTTTTGAAACGGTAAGATATTTTTCCAATGTTGCTACAAACTCGTCTGTGACAGTTTTGATTATCATTTCTCTGTCCTGGTCTTTGCACTCATAATATCCTTCGTAAAATTTAGCGATACTCATTCCTGATGCCAAAATCTCACCTTTACGTTCAAGATGCCAAGCTTTTCTGTTTGGGTTGGGTTGAAACTCTGGCCAAGTATCCAGGACTACAGCTTCTGAGGTATCAATAGCGCTTCCTTTACCCAGACATTTTCTGCATTTTTCGTTGCCATTTGGATGAAATGTGATTGGGCTTACCAGGTCGGAGACCATGTATGCAAGCTTTTTTCCATCTGAGGTAATTATTTCGTTATTTTCATTTACCATAGCTCCAGGCTGCTGTCTAAGAAATTTGCTTATGTTATATTGGATTGGATCGAGTCGGGCTTTCAATAGCGTCCAGCCTGAAGGGTCATTACCAGTACTATTGCAATCTTCACATGGCTTAGTGGTAATATTAGTTTGCTTAATGTCAGTACCACTATAAGATTTTGACAAATGTTCTGGAACGTTTATGCAAATAACTAAGTCTTGTTTTGTTGCCACTCCGTCCCATCGGGCAGGGGAGAAGTAATCAGTCATACTATCACTTTGGTCTTCTTTGTAACCATATGTCTTCCATCCGGCACGTGTAAAGGCTTCATATAAGGAAATAGCAGCATCCCGTTTATTGTAGTAATTAAGGGAAGTGAAGTAGGGACTTTTTGTGAAATTGGTTTTCATAATGTGTTTGTTTGTTAGTTGAACAATAATTTTTTAATGCCAACAGTCATTCGGCTTTTCCCTGAACCAGGGAGTGTAGGGGAGTGTGTATGAAAGGCAAGTGGCAACGGAATATTAATAGAGGGGACCCTTAAGGGGAGTAGGCTGTTCATATGCCGGAACTTCTTGCCTGAGGTACAGGGAATCAAGCCGATTTTTGCAACTAAAAAATGATGAGAGAGAGAGAGTAATATCGTTCGAATAAAAAAGGGGAGTGACAACTTCCCCCTTAATGTTTATGACTTGATAAGTTTGCACATATCATCAAGATAGCAATCAACAGTAATCCAATGTATGCCTTCAGTAGAATCGTGTTTATCTATCATTCTGGCTAGCGCTTCTTTAAATTTACTTCGATCATAGATTATGTATTGAGATGGAATTTCCATTTCGGAATCCGATTCTAGTTGTTGGTATAACTCAGGATCTAATTCTTCTATTTGATCCATTTCATGTCCTCGCGCTCTTGAGTCAAAGTCATCTACATACCAGGTAATTAATCCTTCAGATTCTGATGTGTAAAGAGTTTTAAAGGAATTAAGAAAATTTCTGAAATTGTTGGCTAAATCTTCGGAAGCAAAGTCGGCAATGCATTCCAATCCTCCTTGGCATAGATGAATGTATAGTGACCAGATTTGAGCTTCCTGTGGTTCGCATTGTTGAACGTTATGTTCGTCAATCAATTTACAAGGATGAATTTCAATTGCGTTAAAGGGTTGTGTTATTAAAGGTAGTGAGCTGGTAATGATGTTGCTTATGATAGTTTCCATAGTAATTATAAATTTTAAAAGTTATGAATTTGAAAATACGGTTGACCTAAAGCACCGTAAGGTTTGTTCAACTTAAAGTCCCGGATCAACATCACTGTGATGTTGCTCACCGTGTCCGGTGGGTCCGTTGTTTTCGTATCCAGAAGTGGACTCGGATGTAGTTGGATTGTCTGGCCGTGTAACAATTTGTTTTGCCCAATAGATTGCACTATTGGAAATCTGTCGTTGCCATGCCATTTCCGTTGGAGACCATTTAAAGCCGTGGGATTTTAGTGTTGCCCTGGTTGTGTCGTCTGGTTTATCAGGAAAGAAAATTTGTACGCGGTTTCCTTCTACGTTATTATAAATCTTAACTCCGTTTATTTCAATCTCACTGGATTGCATACCATTTATTTTTTCCAACTCCAATATTCGTTTACGGATTCGGTTAATATTTGCGTTGTTATTGGTAAGTCGGTAACTGGCAAATCCAATCCGGTTACAATAGTCAGGTTGAAGTAATTGAAAGGCATGTTTTTCTTTAATATTATGTTCACCAAGTTTTTCAATCTTCTGCTGATCGTTGAGTTTAGCATTCTTTATAATTTTGTTTGCGGCCTTCATCAACTCTTGGAATTGAACCATAGCATCTAATTTTTCAGTTAATTTTTGAATCGCTTCCGGATCATCAGAGCTAATTGCTTTGTTGGACTCAGCAATTGATGCTTTCTCTGCATAGTACTGTGCCTTAGCGTTTGATTGCATCGCTTTGTCCTGAATACTATTAATTTTAGCTCTAAAGTTTCGGTCGCGTTTTTCAGAATGGTGACCTACAAGAATAGGCTGTCCAAAGGGTATTGCGCTGGCCATCTGATGGGCTCGGCTGAAATCTTGCTCGGACTTCTCCTGGTTCTTTTCTGCTTGTTCGTGGTAACGTGCAATTTTGTTTTGCTTGCGTTCGTGAAAATCGTTTTTCATGTTTTAAGTAGTTAAGTTGAACATTAGTTTTAATGCTCTTTTGTTCGGTCTTTTTGCTGACCAGCAGGTGTATTGGGTTTGAGGGTGAAAGGCAAGAGGCAACGGAATATTAATAGAAGGGGCCCTTTAGGGAAGTGGTCTGTTCATATGCCGGAACTTCTTGCCCTGAGGTCAGGAAAACAGACCGACTTTTGCTATAAAAACAATGAGAGAGAGAGTGTGTGTAATAGTTAACTAAAACAGTCAGTAAAGAATAATTTATGATCGAATAAAAAGGGGTATATATACCCCTTGAATTTTATGCCGACCTCTTCAGATAACGGATGTTGTCTTTTGTTTGGCTACTCAAATAATTTCTTTTTTGTAGCTGCTTTATAGATTCATCATCCCACAAATCAACGCCAGATTCAATTTCGTTCATATAATCAAGGTGCGTGTCATTCTCATCGTCATAGATGAATCGAATATCTAAATAAACTCCAAAATCATGGGGGTTATGCGTTATCTTAAATAGCGTACCAGTAGGGTTATCACCAAATGCGCGTTTGAGTTGATTTATATAAACGGAAATTTCAATTCTGGAATCTCGCAAGTAATTCAAATCTCCAACTTGGGAGCATTTTTCATCAAAAGGAGTTGTTGTCATTAATTCAATGTAGTCTTTCATAGTTGTAAGTCTTTATTTAGCATTATTTTAATGCTGTGGTGTACGGTATTTTTTGCTGACCAGGCATGTGAAAAGGGATTGGCGGGTGAAAGGCAAGTGGCAACGGAATATTAATAGAGGGGACCCTTCAGGGGAGAAAGCTGTTCATATGCCGGAACTTCTTGCCTGAGGTCAGAAAAACAGACCGAGTTTTGCTATAAAAACAATGAGAGAGCCAAGGGAGGGAGAGTAGTATATTATGAAATGTATTAGCTACCACATCCGACACATTCAAAGGAGGAGTCATCAGGACGTATTTTTTTGAGTTGCATTTCCAACTTGTGAATTTTGTCACGAATGTCCATGTCGGTCATCATGTCTCCGGTGAGAAGCTTTTGTAGCTCTTGAATTTGATTTTCAATTTTGTTAAGATGATCCATGATTTTAGTGTTTAGTTTTTGAATATTGAAAATTAGGGAGGTTAGTTATGAGTTTCCAACGGCCCGATTGTATTGTGGAATTAATTTTAATTGATTGAAATGTCTCTTCATCGACAACTACATAATAGGTTTTTCGGTCAACAGTTTGAAGCTGCACTAGATTCATGCAAGGATAGGTGAAGCGAGTTGGCACATTTTCATGTATAGTTCCTCTAACAATCTGAGTCATTAGCTTTTCTTCTGTATGGGTAGCAAATTGATCTTTGCTTATAACCTTAACTGTAAGTCCGTCTGCAAGGTATTTAGGAGCTAGAATAGAACATGAAAGCTGTAGATTAATTAAGAGGAATAATGATATTTTGTTCATAGCGAATAGTATTACTGTGGATTAATATGCCTTGTGAACAAATAGCTTATTCTCAAGAAGCTTGGAAAGCTGATTATAACAAAAAATACAGTGCATTAATGGGGGTTCCTGAAAGCGTTTAGCTGACAGGGGGAAACCGTTCAGTGCTGTATTTATTTTTATACATGAGAAAGTGGATGCATTTGCAGGAACGAAAAGCTATTAACATTGCATTATTAATCCACAGTAATAAGTTGTTCGATAATCACCACGAAGAAAATTTTTTCACTTTTTTTACTCCACTGATTATATCTAGCAATCTTTTTTGATTTTTTGTGTATTTATAAGAGCAAAAGCTTCATATACTTTTAAGGGGTGTGAATTTGGAAAAAGGGTGTTCTCTTTTTGAGTATATTTGCTACGGAGAGCGGGAAAAAGAAAAGGCAATCCCGCAAGATTGCCTAGTTACTCGTGATCCGGTGTTTAAAAATTTCGGAAAATCCGATGTTTTATAGGGGGTGTTCTAAGCACTCCCTTTTTTTATGCCTTCCAAAGCCCCTGAATTTTAGGCTCATGTTAATTCGAGGGCTCCAAAAAGCATAGCACAAAAGTATCGAAAATTTTCGAGATAATGTAACGTGAAGTTACATTTAGACATTACTGAAAATGCCACAAAAAAAAGGCAAGCCCCGTTAAAAGGCTCGCCTTCTAATATCAATTCAGGGCTATTTTGGGAAAAACTTAATGTTGGCTATTAAGTAAAGTCCATGATTTGACATACCAAATTATTAAATTGTTGCAAATTTTCTGTTACTTTAACTGACTAAAATTGTGAATCACCATGAAGAAAATAATACCTGTTTTAATCTTCCTATTACTTCTAACCACGATCCATTCTCTGGCTCAGGAGACGTTAGGGGAGATACTTCCGCTTGAAGGAGGGATGGTTACCTATTCTGATGTGGTATCCGTTGACCAGGCCTCAGCTGACGAATTGTATCTACGTGCAAAGAAATGGTTTGTTAATACCTACAAATCAGCCAATGATGTAATTCAATTGGATGACAAAGAATCTGGGGAAATTATTGGGAAGGGTAACTTTGGAATTGTCTACTACAGCCGAGATCCTTCTATCAAACACACCGTCTCCATTGCCGTAAAAGAAGGAAGGTATAAATACAATATTACAGACCTGGTTTATAGCGATAAGCAAGGTGACAATTTTCCCATTGAACAATTTCCTAACGGATGGGCGGGAAAGAAAAAACTCTACTCCTCCATTGATACTAATGTAAGTGCTATTGTTTTGTCAATTGAAAAGGCAATGAAATCAGCGAAAAAGGATGATTGGTAATACAATAGCAAAGCCAAATTCTGATGATCTACCAGAATTTAATCTCACTTATTATCACAACGCCATACTGGAAGGGTATAAATTTTTTCATTACTCCAACCAAGGTCATTATGGCATAATTCAACCAGTGAGGCACCCAGTTGAATCAACAGATGGGTATACTATCCACGCTAGTGATGAAGAGGTGAAAAATATGGCATGTGGAGAAGATGATTGGAAAATCTACTATCAAAAAGGTAATGTGTTATAATAAGGCTCAGCATGCATCGCTAAAAGATCTTAAGGAATATTATTCTGTAAAACATAGTGAAGCTGTAAAAAATGAATACGAAATCAGATACTTTGAGAGCGGATTTAAGTTTCAACAATCCGCAATAATAACAGCCCTCGATCCAACGGAATTAACCTTGTCTCGATGGGGTCTGATTCCATGGTGGACAAAAACGTTGGAGCAAGCAAAAGAATTACGATCACGGACATTGAACTGTATTAGTGAAGAGATGGAAAGTAAACCATCATACAGGGATGCAGTGAAACAAGGTCAGCGGTGTTTAATACCATGCACCGGGTTCTTTGAATGGCAGTGGCGGGAAGGAGGGAAGCAAAAGATTCCACATTTCATTAGATTAAAAGATAGTGAACTCTTTTCCCTGGGCGGGCTGTATAGCACTTGGAATGAGAAAACATCTAATGAGGATTACCACTCTTATACTGTGTTGACCACAAAGGCAAATCCATTGATGGAAACAATTCATAATTCTAAAAAGCGAATGCCTGTGATTATACCACGTGAATATGAGCAGGATTGGCTTAAAGCCTCATTGACAGTTGAAGATGTTAAGGCGCTATGTGCACCGGTGCAAGATGCAAAAATGGAAGCCTGGCCAATTTCAAAAATGATAACGGATAGGGGAGTGAAAAATAAGAATATACCTGAAATACAAAAAGAATTTGAGCATTAGCCCCGTTTTTTATCCAACCACTTAACCGCACACAAGGATTGAAGTATTGCCTCAATCATTACATGGTCATCAGGACTCAGCTTTGTCGCTTTACCTTGCTTTGTTAGTGCCCACTTTGTCCTAATAAACTTAATTTGATCTTCTAGCCCGGGTAGTGGTTTGAAAAGTGTATAATCTGTCATTCATCATCTTTTTTTCTTCTCGATAGTGGTTTTGCTGGTACTTTTTTCTTCCGAATTAATCGGTCCTGTTCAGATTCATAAAAGGAGACTAGACGAACATCAATATTTCCATTTCGTTCCTTTACTCCAATGACTTCATATGTTCCTTTTAATATGATATCTTCTGGAATATCAATAATACTCCGAAATTCTGGAGACATGATGTTCTTAGGTTTACCTCTGGTATACACCAGTCGAAATTTAAGTTCCTCTTTCATTGTGTAAATTAGACTTTTCCACTTTCAGTTAAATCTAATATCTTTTTTCACCTGACACACATTCCAGACATTATTTAGTTCGAAAATCTTATCTTTGCAATAAGGTACATTTATTTCAAAACGTATATATAAATCATTAATCAGAATATGTTGGATATCATTATATACGACAACATTGTAAGGAAAAATGAAATAGAAAGCTTAGATGTTTTGAATTTCAATTCACGTGAGAGCCTTATTCATACGTTGAACATTATAGACTTCATGAATGCCTTAAATTGTGAGCGAATTGATTCAGATAATGAATCGATCAAATGGATAATACTTGAAACTAAGTAGCAATGATTGCCAATGAAATAAGAGAATCACTTCAGAAAGTATGTGCAACACTCAACAAGCACGAAGTAGAATATATTGTTGTTGGGGGTGTGGCTGTAGGCTACCATGGTTACAAAAGAATCTCCGGGACCTTATTTCAAAAGCCCGAGATAAAAACAGATTTAGATTTTTGGTACAAACCGACAACACAAAATTTTACCAATCTGATTAAAGCTCTGCGAGAAATAGGAGTAAAAGATGAGTCTTTAGATAAAATAATATTCGATCCAAAAAAAACTTTCTTAAAGATTCCGCATGCAACATTTCACACAGATTTTCTACCACAGATGGCAGGCCTTAATTCTTTTTCAGAATCAATGCTAAGTTCCTCTAAAGAAATTTTGGATGGGAACAAACTATTTATCTTAAGCTATCCCGATCTGATTTTGAATAAACGGGCTGTAGGCCGAAATATTGATAACGAAGATATTCAGGCGCTTAAGAAAGTAAAAAAAAATGATAGAAACGAAGGTCTCTCTCGTTAGTTCCTACCACATTAATCTATTCAAAATCTTACGTAAGATTTGTTCAATATATCGAACCAAAAAAAGAGTCGATATGCGATTCTAGGCTAAATTTGATTGTAGGCCTCAAAACTTGTTCAATATATCGAACACTTAGAGGTCTCTTTCTCAAACTCTGCTTCCCAATTTGTAGCGCCTGGAAGCTTTTAAAAATATCTGTGTACCGCTATATGAAGTGGGCTGATAAGCAATACTTTTCCTCAACTCGAACTAGCATTTCAACATGAATTGCCGCCAAATTGAGAACATTAAACTGTGTACGGCCATATGAAGTGATTGCCTAGTCTGTAGCTATATGAAGAGTATAGTTTATTAACATATTCCAACTCAATTAGGTACTCCAGAAGCTAATTTAAACAGCATTAGAGCAATCTATTAATGCTAATAGCCTTATTGCATGCCAATCAATAAGTCTTCCCAGTGGGCAGAAATAGAGGCGTAACGATTAGAAAATGAGCAAGAATCTTCATAACCTTGAAATTATAATGCAAGTTACTGATAATCAACTTGTTACTAAACATAACGGGTGTTATATAACATATTTGTAATATTTTTCTGTTTGGTGTGTCGTTTTCTCGCCTTAGTAGTACAAATTTGTTTTCAAACAATCATATTTCATGTTTGGAGAAAATCTTCGGTTCTGTAGAGAATACTTAAAGCTTACCCAGTCTGGGATAGCTGATAAGATTGGTGTAAAGCAAAGCGTAATTGCTCGATATGAAAAAGATGAGTCAACGCCATCCGTTGAAGTTGCAAGTCGTATAGCTAAAACGATAGGTGTATCATTGGACCTGCTAATGGAGGAAAGAATTAGTGATAAAGACCTTGCTCTGGAGACGATTTTAGTTCACATCAAATCGACCGTCAAATCAAAGGGGTTGACGTTAGGTAAAATTGAGTCATTAAAAGTGATTGCTACTTTACTTGATAAGGGCTTGTAGCCATAGAGTTACACCGAATTCCGTTGAGTAGGAAGTGTAAAAGCCAAAAGTTATCTTGAAGTCAAAACAGGAAATTGGCTTTTTGAACTGCAATTAAATATTATTATTATGCTCATTAGGATAATCCTTATGTCATGCATTGTTTCTGCTCTCAGCCTTAACTGCTCTGCTCAGGTGCTTTCGCTAAAGGACAAAATTGTTGATTTAGAAAACGAAGACATTAAAAATATCAGGGTGTCAATCGGCAAAAAAATTGGCCACCCCATTCTGGTTCAAATACCATGGATTAAAAAAGGTGAGAATGTTTCTGATTATTTTACTTTATGGGACAAAACTAATAATAGCGAAATTCACGTTAGTGGACCACATGATGAAATGGCCTATATCGAATACTTCTCTCTACTTGGCTGGAAATTAGTAGCGATTGATGAAGATTTAGGGTTTCGTTGGCACTACTTAAGGAGAGAATAAAATTCCTAAACTAAGTATTGTTAGTGTTAATATTTGCGTCATCTTCATAAATTATGGGATTCTATTGGATTTAGTTTCAATAGGCAAATTGGTCTTTGAATTGAATCGTTCCAGGTTCAACTGTTTTAATCTTACCATCTTCCATTTCGATAATAGCATATGTTTTGGAGATGTAACCAGATCGTTCGGAATCAAACGGTTCTGAGGACCACCTATGAAACCATCCTCTTTTACCACCTGGCGCTTGGTTAGGTGAGTATTCAATTTCTCGTAATTCACTTCTTTTTATCGACATATAAATATTTTTAGTGTTTGGGGTGGGGGTTATTTTATTTCATATACTCTTTCAATTCTTTTATCAAATTCAAGAATTCACGCTTGCTCATTAAGTATCGATCTCTGATCTCTTCGGGATCAAGCTGGGATTGAACTTTGAGATCGGCTACGAGCATTTCTTTCTCCTGATCTGAGGCTTTCGTGAATCTTTCTATGCTCTTTATTAAAAGACTATGCATCAATTTATTTTAGGGTACTATCAAAATTCTAACTCAAATTCTGAATCCTCGCCATGCGGAGCAGACATAACTTTATCTAGAATAAGTTTGTTCTGTGTACTGCTTGGTTTATCATTCAAAATTTCATCTGCAATGGCTCGGGCTAACAGCCTTGGACCAGTTCCCGTATATCCCCATTCGAAATCTGTATTCTCCGCCTCAGAGAAACCATTACTTATGTATCTACGCTGGTATTCTTCCTGTGGCAGAATATATCTATTACCTGCATCTAAATGGTTAATCCAGACACGATGCGGTAATTGAGGCGCTACTTCTAGTTGAATAAGATATTTTTTCATAGAGACTAGTTTTGTCCTAAATCAATAATTTGTATTACATTTTTTATACTCATCCGATTTTCTAAACTCCCAGGGCGGTATAGGGTTGCTCTCTTCCCAAACACCAACCTTAAGCTTTTGAGCTACAATTTGCATAGAGGCAAGCTTTTGAGAATCAGAATATCTTGGCCAGTGCCAGGCGTAGCCAGCTCCAACTATGGCTGCATTAAACCATACTGGGTATTCACCTTGAGTATTATTAGCATCAATATAGATTTCACCTACCAATCGGTTGTATTGATCTATACCAGTTTTAACAAACTTTACTTTTTTGTCAAGAAGCAGATTGATTGCATATTGTTTTGCTTGCTCATATTGTTTTTGACATTTATCTGGAGAATCAATTCCATGTAATCGTACAGCAGCTATCCATCCCTCAGGCATTTTCAATTCAATAGTATCCCCGTCTCTAACTGCACTGACATTTGCAATAACAAAATCCTGTTGGGGGTAGACTGTAAATATTAGTGCTATAAATAGATTTATCTGAAGCATAAACTAAATTATTATTCTAAAATGACATTCCAAATTTGTTGTTTTGTGGTTTCTGCAAGGTCCTAAAATATTCCTTTGATATTGATTCAAATGAGACAATTGCCTGCTTCCAATTAAACGGTAAAAGCATGTCAGGCATAACAGATTTATTTGCCTCTGCGGTTACAATTTCTCTTAATGCAAATAGAATCGACTTAGATGATAACAACGGATTATAAATCTTATACTGATCAAGCATTTTTGCCGCACCAAATTTGTTAAATAAAAAAAATAAGTCAACGTAGTCTTTTTTCTCTCTTCTTTCGGTTATAGCTGTTAGTTTGAAGGCGACAAGATCTTCAAGATTTGCAAGCCTCACTCCTTCTTGATTAAGAACCGGCTTCTTAAATGGTATTGACCAGTCATCATAAATGTCAACTTTTATGTCGTTAATTGTTGTGTTTACGCTATAGCTTGTTGTAAACGGTTGAGTGTTTTCAAAGTTTTTTTGAAGTGATGCAATAAGGGTCTGCTTACTTAGTTTTTCATTACAAAAAAGATCAATGTCCAATGACTTTCGATGACCCATTTGTAAAGAAATGGCAGTACCACCCACAAGTCGCAAGGGTGCCAGTTGTTCAAGGGTCATTAATTTTTGTAATATCTTAAACAACTCAGGCGTAACAGTTTCTTTATGCATAATTATAGTTCAAGATCAAAGTAATACCACGCCATTGCCTTGGTAACAGGTTTTAGATTGTCTTTCAAGTTTGTCAAAACCTCAATCGTTTTCTTTCTCCCATAGTAGTTAATAAGTTCAGAAATCTCTTCTAGAGTTCCGTATTCAAAGACACGAGGAATTACCCACTCATCTGATTCTAAAAGAGCATGACCAATGTTGTTCTCATTGATGTCCCAGAACAATGATCGCCTCAATTCTACCCTACCCTCTTGTGTTTCAATAATCATCTATGATCAATTTATTCTAAACCCGTCTTCTGATACCTCATTATTTCTGGAGATACAACCTCCCATGTAGCAGTATGATAACAACTTAATTTAGTATCCCATTGCATTGTAACTTTTTTCCAACTCCAATCATTATAATATGGTAGCACCTGGTACCATACAATTTTACGAGGATCTATGTCTATTTGAATATGAGGTGATAACCAGGTTTTAAAGTGTGTACAAATATTTTCAATAAAATGCTCCAACCCATGGGCTCCATCTTCTTCTTGGCTAACAAAAATAGTTAGCTCACTGTGCGTATGCACATTAATACCTGTCCGGGCTCCAAAGTGAACTTCAAATACACAACTCCCTATTGATTCCCCGTGATAACCCACATAGGGAAAATTAAATGAGTGAATTCCTTCTTTAATGAATGTATCTATCATCCCGTTATAGGTTATACATTTCCGCCACTTTTCGCAAAATCATCGTAATAGCAGTTAATGCAACAAAGGCCAGAATACCAAAAAAAAGTAACCGCATACACCCCTTGTTTTTACTTATTTCTCCGACAGCCCTTCCGGTGTCACGTGCTCTCTTCAATTTCCAGTATTGTTCAAACATTATTGTTTACTATTTATTGTATTCTAATGGCCTCAGACACAATTCTGGTTCTTTGCCATGGCCAGGCTGTATTATAAGAAGTTGTAAATTTATTTGCTTTGGTAATCAATTCCATTGCATCCTGTTCGGTTAGCTCAGGCATATTGATTTGTATTTCACTCATAAGTCGATGGAAAGCATTTGCCCGAGTGCTGCGCTCGATGTAGTCAGCAATGTAATTTATGTAGATAGTTAGCATAATAATTCTATTGTTACTCACATTCCAATTTCGATATCTTTCTTTCCAGACTTAGCGACTTCTTTATTTTGTCCCGCGTTCTTATCCTTATCGGGTAGTGTATTCATCAACTCATTAATTTTTTCCTCAGAAAATCCAAGCTTTACTTTAAGATTTGTTACCAGGTTAGTCAATGCTTTATTTACCCTGTCAAGTTTAGATGACAACTCGTTTTTTTGTGTTGCTAAATGAGTGATTTCTTTATCCTGGATGAGAATTGTTTCTCGTAACTGTTTGGATTCTTCAGCCGATACCACATAGGAATAAAGTTTAGAACCACTTAATAGGTTTTTCGCTTCATCAGCGATAGTAAATTTTTTGAAATTACTATCAGATTTCAGTGCCTCTGCAAACTGTGAAGATTTTGTTATTCCAAACGCTTCATGATAATGCATCATCAACAAAGAATCTTCTAAAATCGATTTTTTATTAGTAAACATGCCTCCTTTGGAAATCTTTTCATGATAGGTGATCATTTCCTGTTTCATGGAAGGCACAGTCATTGCGTTGAGATGTTCTTTATAAATTCGGTCTCGATCCTGTTTCTCTTTACCTACTGAAGAGGCGACATAGGATAAGAACGCATTAAAATTCTCTCGATGAGTTTTGTGATTCTCAGAGGTATAAATGGACTTTTCCGATGCGTTCATATAGTAAAATTAACTTTTTCTTTTTTTGATAATTCTGTTTCTTAGAATGTTACAGTACCATGGTGTCTTTTATCATACATACGGGCTACTGTAATAAATTCTGTAAATCCACCTTCGCTAATATTTTCATTAAGAAGGTCGTCTAAACCCATCCCCTGGGCTGTGTTTTCCCGAAGAGCTTGACGAAACGTAATAAGTCTTTCAAGGGTTTTCCACTTCGCTGGTTTTTCAGGATTCATATAATGGATTGCATCTTCTATGTAGCAATAGGCTCCAACATGTTCGTAGTAATAGACCTTGTCCTTGAAGTCTATAACTATATATTCTCCCCGTTGATAAATACGGCACTGCTCTAAGAGTGCTTTCGTTGTATTTGTGACGAAGTTTTTGTCTAGGAAAGCTTTGGTCTCCTTTACCGGTTCATCTGGGTTCAAAATTTCCAATTTCATACTCCAATTCTATTACTCCTGTTTTAAAAACAGTTTACACTTTAATCTTTAGATACTTCCATAACTTCAACAATTCGGGTTTTGCCCATAGCAGAGGATTATTTTTCCTTCTGTAGAGCTGTGATATACTCAGCCCTGTAGCTTTAGCTATTTGGGCATCCTGGTATTTAGAAGCGCTGATCATCGCATTAATGACCTCCAGCATCTTATAATAGTCCTCCGTAATCTGAACGGGTCCCTTAGTTAAAATCTCTTGTAGAGCAGCTATTTGTGTTTCCATAATCCTTGCGAATTTAGCTGAATTTGTACAAATGTTGTCTGGGAACCTCCTTTATCATAAACCCAAATTTAGGTCTGGGGCTATTTCCCATAAACCATGTATTCTCATCGTTGTAGGGTTGTACATCCCATATTTTCAGAGAATCGTAATTATGGACACAAACAAATTCCTCTGTAGCTGGATTAAGGCTCAGAATTTGGCCTTTACGGTTGGCCAGGACATATAATTTCTTTACCGCTTCCACTGCTATTTACTAACTAAGACTTGACAAACCCCTCCCCTGCTTTTTTACTTCAGTTTTTTTTCTTATAGATTTTTTTGGCTGTTGTATAAGTGACTGTAGATTGGACACAAGTTCTGCCTCCTTCTTTTTTGTATCAATTCCAAAACTAAAATATTCACTCACTGATTCCTTTAAAGAATTGAGTGCATCATTCAGATTCTCAATTTGTATACAAAGCGCATCTATTTTAGAACTTTGGGTTGCAATTATCTTTTTTTGTTCCAAATACTGATACGATGCCTTCATTACTGCAACGGTATTAAACTCTGTTCCAAAATCACTTTTGAGTTCTTTTAGAATGACGTTATCCTTTTTAGACAAGTCCCGAATCATTATGGTTGTTGCCTTCCCGTTGGTTGGTTTCATAGGATATAATTTAAACTGTTTAACAAACGCTCTCCCTTTATTGTCTCTGTCTTAATTCTACCATTAAAATAATTGCGTTCCCGCTGGTTTTCGGAAGATCCAACATCAACAGGTGTGAGGGGATACTTGGTAGTTTTTCTATCAAGGCCCTCAATTTTCAATTTTACTCGATCACCTACAAAATCCTTAAGCACTTGTTTTGCTAATTCCCTGTCAACAAAATAGTATGCCCCATTGTGCTCAGTCAATTTCCGTGTTTTATCTGGTTCTACAAAAACCAGAAACCATTTATGGTTCTCCACTGAAATGTTAAAGTTGCGTCCAAAAAGTTCCAATCTCTCCATGGCCATAGCGCTAAAATAGAACTTGGAATATTTCATATTTACTGTAATAAGACAAAGCAGGCTTTTCCTGCCCAATTTGTTTGCGCTTTCCTTGCTGGGATTGCGCTTTTTTTTCTTTTGCATAATCGGTTCAATTTGTGGTTTGTTATCTCATGTCATAATAATTTTTGTACCATACTTTTAATTTCCGGCATTACCAGATTTCACCTTTTAACTTGCTACCTGCTCATATCATTCTTTCTAATTCGATCAGTATTTTAACAACATCTAATTCTACTCCCTTTTGCTTATAATCGAAATGGTGCATTTTCAATACATCGTCTACAAACAAGGGCATATGCTGGGCACACCAAATGATGACCTTCTGATCAATTCCATCAAGCTTATCTATCTCACGCATTGTTTATATTATCAAGGCTTGAGGCTTTTTCGTAGAATTCAAGTAACTCATTGAGCAAATCATGGTAGTCAATACTGATGCCCATATCTGCATACTGTAACACCAGAAACCGAACAACAGTCTTAATGCTATTTGGATTTTGCTCAAGTTCGTCTAAGACCCTGAGTTGATCAGGTTTGTCCAGTTTATTAAATTCATTTTCTGTATTCTCAAAAAGACTAAACATCCCAGGGTAGTTTTAATAATTTAAAAAAAGGGAAACCAGGAAAAGAGAATGAAATACGCAATCCCCAAAAAACTTTCATGGCTCCCTTGTTCAACCTAAACAACATGTTTGAGCTTAAATGTCTTGGCCACCTGGTACAGGTCAACCTTAACCAATGTGTCATTTCGAAGCTTATTGCTATATCGGGTGTGGACCGCAAAATTTCCATTGTGTAGCTTATAAAGCGTCAGCTCATTGTCTACTTCATCCTGTATGTTCGCAATCAGAGCAGCTTTCTTTAAAAGAAAGTTAGTCTTTGGGTTAATCCCTGGCTGGCTCAGACCATTTGTGGGAATCGAAAAATTATTATCTTTGTTAAGCATAATCGGTTTTACATTTCAGTTGATATGGATCGTGGAATCGAATGTTATAGAAAAATTGAGGGTTGCTGCCCTCAATTTTTTTTTATACCTACCCCTCCTTCTTAGGAGATAACAGTATCAATTTATCAGGCTCTATCTCAATTTCTGTGGTAGGGATAGCAACCTTTTCACCTTTCACATCTTTATCGTAGCTACCGTATTTGATCTTACCTTCAACCGAGATAAGCGTTCCGCTTGTCAAGTAAGGAATCACGTTTTCGTTACCCCACATCACGATTTTGTGCCATTCAGTTACTTCTTTTTTTTCTCCAGTTTCTCTGTCCTTATAGGTTTCAGAAGTAGCCAATGAGAAATTGGTAACTTTTTTGTCCTTGTGGGAATTAGTCTTGACTTCCTTTCCAATTCTGCCAATTAATGAGACTGTGTTTTTCATAAAAAATTGAATTTTAGTTGTGTTTAATAAGGTAAATGAATTATTGCCATTAGCCTCTGTCCGCTAAGATAATACTAAGTAAATCAATTATTACGTCAAACGCAAGTTTTATAACGTTTCGCATAATATAAATTATTATCTTAGTACCATGAAAGCAACCATAAATAACACAAAAACCTGTCATAAAATCACTATTCCAACGGATTGCTTTCGCTCCAGGTCGTTGCTTCATAAGCCACAAAAAGGCCGCTGCTGGCATTCCTCCCATGATGTAGCAAATGATTATTTATATATCCAGTAGTAATTCGTAAGAACTTTTTTGTTTTTTTTATCCCCTCCCCTATCTCTAGTGCTGTGTTTTTCTGAGAGGCTTTTTCGTTTATCTATCCCCTCACATGCGGTACAAGTGCCCACAGGAAACCAGTCAATGGACGTGGAATAAAAATGTAAGGGGACGTAGTCAAGTTGTCTTTTATGCCGCGAAAGTCGTTGACAGGTTTGCCAAAGTGTAGCACTTAATTTAGATAAAAGGAAAGCCTCGACCAAGGAAAGAAAATAGAGAGGACTTAATGCACTGTTAGAGCAATTTAGTTAATGCAAAAGAGATAGGAAGGGTAACGAAGTTAAGTCCCAATATAGGGACGGAAGCGGTAAGCGAACCCCTGGATAAGCTCGTGCCCGACCTTAGGAGGGATTTGCCCAAAATTAACTTAAATATGTAATACTTCAATCTTGTCTCCGATTTTCATTTGAGCCAAAAATGCATTAAAAAAAAGTATTGCAATTTTTGGCTTCGCAGCAAATGATTCGATAACAGTTACCTTATCTCCAACTGTAATTTTATCCGACTCTAAAGAAATTAATTTTATCATCACTTCACCAAGTTCCAAAGACGCTTGTTCCTCTCCAAAATATAGTTGTTGTACTTGGTAACTCACATTACTAAAAAGCTTTGCCAACTCGATATTTAGTTCTCTTGTCTGTTGATATGAAATATTAATCGTAAAATACTCACCGCAATATTCAATCGCAAAATAAAAGTTACTATTTGATTGGTTAAGAAAAAATGAAAGCATTTTTGAAAAGAAAATATTTTGCTTTTTGTTTTCGTTCAAGTGCAGGTAGCACTTGGAAAAATTGTATTTGTTAAATATGTTATAGATAAGATTACAAAACCTGTTACTGGCAGAGGGATGGCACAGCACTTGAAAGTAGTCTGGAGAATAATTTAGCAAAGGGAACGAGGTCCAGGTTTGAGGGCTGCAAGTTACAAATAGATACTTGTTTTCAGGTAAATAATAAGAGGCGTTAAGGCAGTAGGAATTATCGTTAAAATAATTTGTTTCGCTCTCATTCCAGTGTACATAATTTACGATTCGGTTAGAGGAAGATTGCTCAAGGTGATAATGAAACAGGGGAGTTTTAAAAAAGCCATCCGGATTTAGAAATATCTTGGTTTTAAACTGGGGTGTTTTTGTTACTGGAAGAACTTCACCGTCAAGTTCAAGCAATGAGGCTAGTAAATTAACCAGAGTGGTAACCCGGATCGATGTTGTAAGATTAGTATTACTGTCAATTGCAGTGAACGTTGAGATTTGGGTCACCAATTCAAGCATAGCATTAAAGTTAACTGCCGAACTAATTAAGCAAAATAATTCGGGCTTTGTTATCTTCCTGTAAGAACTGCTGCAAAAAACTTGTAATGAATCAGATTCAATATCATTGAATAAGTAGAATATGTGAGTGGACGAATCTTTGGCATAGGTATTGAATTTAGTGGATTTATTAATCAACCGATAATTAAAATAGTTGAGGATCTTGGTTATAGGAATATCGGAGAAAAGTGATTCAAATTCTTTCATCATGAATTAAAGTTATCCATCTGTTTCTTCGATGGGCATGTAAGGCGCCAATAGGTCACTGATATCCTTTCTAATCTTGTTAAAATTATCTCTGACAATCTTATCCATAGTTTGCTTGTCAAGCTCAGGATTGCCAGTATTAACTCTTTGAGCAAAAGGCGGTATTTTGAATTTCTCTGATTTAAAATATTCAAATTGAGCGTGAAAAAAAGGAGGGTTTCCATTAGCTACGAATCCAGTCCAATGTCCAGTTGGTTGTTGGGCAACGTCTTTAGGTTGTAAAAATCTTTCATTTCTAATGCTTTGTGTTTGACTTTCTCCGCTCTCACTTGTAGTAAATGAGGTTTCTGTTTTTTTGTACTCCCCGAATAGTTTTGCTACACGGTCCGCTGTTTCATAACTATTAGTTTTCCCCACGAATTGGTTTGAAAGATTATCACGAATTATAGTTGCGTTTACCTTGCCATTGGCCTGAACAAGTTGCTCGAATGTTTGCACGGTCAAGGTAGTAATGACGCCTTTCTTTCGTGCTGTGGCGGGAAGAGTATCTAAGTTAGGAATATAAATGGTAGGTAATTCGTCAACGACAAACAGAGATTTTACCCTATCAAATTGATTCATCTGTTCCATACACGTTGATAAAACTAAAGCAATAACAGGACTAAGTGCTGCTTTCTGTTTAGGGTTATTACCTATGCAAAAAAATACTGGATCGCGTTTATTTGTAATGTCTAAATCAAATTCCTCGGACTCGGGAGGCGCAAATACCCAAAATATTTCTGGAGTGAATAGTTTAGTTAATGGTAGTTGAGAAGAAGATATAACACCAGCCGTTTGTTGGTTTGCCTGCTGTTTGTAAGCTGACATGACTGGCATTATCCAAGGCTCAAGTTCTTTATCAGTGGCAAGATAATTTAGTACGGCTCTGAAATCAGATAGTATAAAACTTACTAAATGAGGGATCGTACAAAATGTAGGATTAGATTTTCGCATTTTAAGTGCAGATCCCACAACAATATTAATTGCATTGCTAGCCCAAAAGTCTGTTTTTTCGACCCACTCTTTTTCCAGGTTTTTCATTAATGTATTACCTGCGTTGATAAAGTCGAGCTCGCTTGTGAGGTATTTAGTGGACAGTGGGTTGCATCGCACCGTTTTAGTAAGGTCAGTGCAATTTAAAAAGGCAAACCTAGTTTTTACATTACGTGCATTCTTTAGACCAGTGAAGACCAGGCGTGTCAGTGCTGCGCCATCCTCTTCCAGGGGATTACCCTCAAAATCATAAACAACTCCCGCATAGCCTTTATGTGTGGCTTGATAAAGTAGATTTTCAATCATGACTGATTTGCCAGATCCTGCTGTTCCTTCAAAATAAAACCCCAATGTTGGATCGGGTACGGCAAGGATACCTTTATTGGTTGTGAATACGAATGGTACAGTTTTCCCATTCGCTGTTGATACGTCCGTTAATACCAATGCAGATTCTCCGAGCGGTGATGTTGTGGCGTGAATGAGTTCGTGAAGTGCATAGGTTGTAATTATAAAAGAAAATGGATAGAAGTACAGATTATAATACACCTCGTACTGTAGGTATCCAAACATAAATGCTGCACCAAATACAAGGGCAATTACTAGGAGTAAAAGTTTATTTGTTTGCATTGGCTTCATTCTAGGATTGGAGTAAGCTAATAATGCAATGATGATCAGATATGCGCCTTTAAAAACTGTGAGATTTTCTTTGCCTATCAGAAAAATGGGCCTGTATAGTTCTTTCCATTTGTCAGGAAAAAGTTCAGCTCTCCATAGCCAATCGCTGACGATAAAAATGAAAAAGATGGACACAAGAAAAAGTAATGACGCACCTATGTTTTCTTTTTTTTGCTTATCCATTTTTTTTTCTGTTTGAATTAGTCACGATCCATGTCTTGGTCACGGCTCTTTCTCTTCTTTTTTTGTTCTTCATCATCGTTTGATGTGTCAAGGGATCTGCCAACTCCTTTAGGAATATGCGGCATGTTTTCTTTTGCGGCCACAGAACCAATGGATTTTTTTTGCTTCTGTGTTTGAGGGATCGATAACTGTTTAGAAATTTGGTTCCAACTTATGCCTACTTCAGAACCTTTAAATACAATACCCTCCTTTAAGTTATTACTGGAGAAGGAAACACCATACACTCCCCTAGCATTGGTTGCGTAGTCATAATTGATTCCTGACTGTTTTAAGTTGTTTTCAAATTCTGATAGTGTCGTGCTTTTAGTGAGTGCCTTGGTGATCATTGTCTTCAGGAAGCGTTTCTGAGATTGCTCGTCATAGACTAACGTCACTTTTTTATCCGTAAATAAATAATCATACCGAAGAGCAATTGGAAGGTCTCTATCATTGACATAAAAGTTTGTTTCCGGAAGGCCATAGGTATAACTGTAGACATTATCGGCCTTGGCTATCTTTCTTACATAAAGTCCCTGTTCAATGATCTTATTCATAAATTCCTCTCTGCTTGATGAGAGCTCTTTAATATAGCTAAGTCGCTCACGCAATTTATCTTTATCGGTTTTGTATTCGGCATCGTATTGTCGGATAATCCTGTAAAGTTGACCAATGCTTTTATCTTGTGTATCACGCAATTGAAACATTTTTGATATTTCGGTATCTGGTAATTTTTCTTTTTTAATTCTATTGAGTTGGTCTGGAGATAGGATGTTTGTAAGCTGCTGTTGGGCAACTAGATTGCCCTCCAATTTTTCCAGACCTTTCAGTAGTTTAAATTTTCTAGCGTTGATCTCCTGAAGCTTATTGGACTCCTGGTTAGAATACTCAGTGACAAGCAAACCAAATTGTTTTTCAATTTCTCTGCTTAATTCCTGACTTCTTCGATGGTCATTGAAATCGTTAACCTTTTTCCCATCTGTATCAACTGTTGTAGTTACAATGTGGAAGTGGTTATTTTTTGTATCACTATGTTGATACAATATTCGGGGACAATTCCAGTAACCCATATCGAGTAAATATTTGTCTGCAATCTGGCGCTGTTGTTCTGGGCTTACATTTTCCCCTTTAGCAAAGCTGATTGAAATGTGAGCAAACTTGTTTTTAAGTTTTTTAGAACTATTGGCATTGGCTACATTTAATATTCGCGCTGCCCTCTGCTCCTTGTTCTGGGAACAGGTGGTATCTAAAAGACGCTCTGCCCTACCCTTCTC
>JBATLM010000067.1:0-3231 GCA_049289315.1 Cyclobacteriaceae bacterium | reverse complement strand
CCGTTATGCCCATGAAGATATTGACCGACACGGAATGGACGGAAGCGCTCATTGAGATGGTAGACTTAGGAAGGAGTATGGGCAAAGAAGTAGTGTTACACACTCACTTCAATAGTGCCAATGAAATCACCAACATCACCAAAGATGCCATGGACTTGTTGTTCAAGCGTGGAGTAACGGTGCGTAACCAAAGTGTGATGATCAGAGGCGTAAATGATTCTGCTGAAGAGATGATCCACCTGGTGCGAAAACTGTCGTACATGAATGTGCAACCTTACTATGTCTATCAACACGATATGGTGAAAGGAACGGAAGAAATGAGAACAAGTGTGGCCCAAACTCAGGAAATAGAGCGTGCTGTGCGTGGTGTCACAGCCGGATTCAATACACCGTTGTTTGTAACAGATGCTCCCGGTGGTGGCGGTAAGCGCGATGTGCATAGCTTCGACTATTACGACAAAGTAACGGGTATAAGTGTATACAGAAGTCCAAGTGTGGACGAAGATAAATTGTACTTGTATTTTGATCCTATCAGTTCTCTACCACCAGAAGGGCAAAAAATGTGGGAAGACGAGTCGGTGCATGACGACCTGATCCAGAATGCCATTAAGGCATCGGGATTTGCTAACTTGACCATGGCGGTATAAAATACTAGCGCTTGCACTTACTCGATTATATCATCTTCGCACTGTACTTCCTTGGGGTACTGGGCGTTGGTATTTATTTTTTCTTCAAGAATGAAACCCATGAGGATTACTTCGTTGGAGGAAGATCTATTTCTTCCTTTCATGTAGGACTTTCCATTGTGGCTACCGATGTAGGTGGAGGATTTTCTATAGGATTGGGTGGCCTTGGTTTTGTAATGGGTTTGTCGGGAAGCTGGTTGTTGTTTACGGGGCTAATAGGTGCGTGGTTGGCAGCTATTTTCACAGTACCTAAACTGAAGCAGTTAGACATGACATCTGGTTATCTGACTTATCCTGATTTTCTAAGGGCCAAATATGGTGGTAAAGTGGCCATGTTTGCAGCGGTAATTTCTGGAATTGGTTATCTGGGTTTTACCGGAGGACAAATACTGGCGGGAGCTAAACTGGCTGCAGGTAGTGTGTTTTCGGATATCACTGCTTTTGATCCGTTGTCGTTCTCTATGTTCGTAATTGCAGCGGTGATTTTGTTGTATACCGTGCTGGGTGGAATTAAAGCGGTGATTTATACAGACACCGTTCAGTGGATAGTCTTATTAGCTGGCTTGATGTTCTTGGGGTTTCCATTTGCCTACTACAAACTAGGCGGATGGGAAGTGATCAGCGCAGCATTACCAGCTTCTCACTTTAGCCTTACTAATGTTGACACGGTTACGATTATCAACTGGTCGTTCACGATTATACCTATATGGTTTATTGCCATGACTTTGTATCAGCGTGTGTATGCGAGTCCTAATGTGAAGGAGGCGAAGAGAGCTTTTTTCATTGCCGGTGTATTTGAATACCCCTTCATGGCTTTTGTAGGAGTAGGGTTAGGGATGCTGGCGCGAGTGGCTTTTCCTGAGAGTGATTCTGAGATGGCTTTACCATTGATGTTAAATCATGTTTTGCCGATCGGGATATCAGGGTTTTTGTTGGCTTCTTACTTTTCTGCAGTGATGTCTACTGCAGACAGCTGTTTGATTGCTTCATCTGGAAATTTCACCAACGACATTATTGTTCAATTGTATAAGAAAAAGCTTTCCTACAAGGCTATCATACGATTATCCCAATTGATCACCTTAACTGTAGGGGTATTGGCGCTGTTGTTGGCAAGTACTTTTCAATCAGTACTGGATATCGTATTGCAGGCGTATGGCTTTATGGTGTCGGGACTATTGGTGCCAACGTTGATTGCTTATTTTTCGAAGAAGACAGATAGCACTGCAGCCGCAGTAAGTATGATCGGTGGTGGAGGTTTCACCCTGTTCGCTATCTTGGCCAAGATTGATTTACCATTGGGACTTGACCCTACCGTGTTTGGGTTGACTATTTCGGCAGTTCTTTATTATGTAGTTTATTACCTCAGAAAAAATGTTTGATAAAATAGAAAAATTAGAAGGTTCATTGATTCAGCATGGCCCCAACAACGACAGGGTCTACCTGATGAAACTGGCAGAGAAAGATGCGCCTGTTATTATTGACAAATTGCATGATCTTTCATTGGTGAAGAAGTATACCAAGATATTTGCTAAAGTACCCGGGAAAATGGTTGACGAATTCATCGATAATGATTTTAAAAAGGAAGCGACCATTCCTAAATTTTTTAAAGGAAAGGAGCCAGCTCATTTCGTGTCTCGTTTCATGGGAGCAGCGCGATCATTCTTGTCCTCAGCCAAAAAGCAAAAGATCAAGAAGAACATTGAGGTGGCTTTAACAAAGAAAGATCAAAATGGACTGAGTAAACCAGAGGCAGAATTTCGTGCATTGGAACATGAAGATGCGGAGCAATTGGTTGGTTTGTATGAGAAAACCTTTAAAGTATATCCGTTCCCTATTTTTGATGAGCAATACATTAAAAAGACCATGGATGAAAACATAGACTATTATGGTGCTTTTGTTGACGACCAGCTGGTAGCGGCTTCTTCTGCTGAAAAAGATATTGAAAACAAAAATGCTGAAATGACTGACTTTGCTACACTTCCTAAATATCGTGGTAAGAACCTTTCCTATTTCTTGTTAAAAGAGATGGAGAAGGAAATGGAGGCGCAAGAATACAAAACACTGTTTACGATAGCACGCGCGGAGTCGGTTGGTATGAATGCAACATTTGCCCGTACGGATTATGAGTTTGCTGGAACACTTGTCAATAATACTTTAATAGGGGAGGATATTGAAAGTATGAATGTGTGGTATAAGAATCTTTGAGGCAGTTGACAGTTGACAATGGGCAATTGACAAAAATCACATACTCTTTAAAAGGTTGAGCTAACTGACGTAACTCCAATACTTTGTCAACTTAAATGTTGTCAACTGTCAACTGTTCGAATGTCAACTGATTTTACTTTTCAATAATCGCAGCTACACCCATTCCACCGGCAGTGCAGACTGATACTAAACCACGACCCTTTCCTTTTTGATTGAGGAGTTTGGCCATGGTGCCCACTACGCGTGCGCCCGTTGCTCCAAACGGATGGCCTAGCGCAACGCTGCCACCTTTTACATTCATTTTACTTCTATCAATAGATCCAAGTGCTTTATCTAAACC
>JBATLM010000066.1:0-10428 GCA_049289315.1 Cyclobacteriaceae bacterium | reverse complement strand
CACTTCCCTTTTACATTTTAGAGAGCCTTTAAATCAGGGAGGTTACATTCTCCAACGTCCCCGAATACTTTTCACAGTCAACTCCAAACTTCCTCAAAAAATCTACCCCTTCATCATTTTTTATTCCTTTATGCTCAGCATAGGAATTTAGGTATATCACCTTAATGATTCCCATACTAAAAATTATCCTGGCACAGGATAAGCACGGTGAGAGGGTAACATATAAGGTAGCCCCTTCTACCGAAGTTTTGTTCTTCACTGCATACAGGATAGCATTTTGCTCTGCATGGATGGCCAATGAGCAGCCACCCTTAGAATCTCGGGGACACCCTCCTTCTGGCCATTCCAAATCGCAATTGTGTGTTCCTGACGGAGGGCCGTTGTATCCAATAGAAATGATTCGTGTTTCTTTCGTAAGAACAGCGCCTACATGCCGCTTAATGCAATGTGATCGCTTAGCAAGATTCACAGCGAGTTCCATATAAATATCATCGAAGGCAGGTCTGTGCATTATTTTCTAAGTAAGTGAGTTGAAATTCATAGTGCAAGCTGTAAAATTAAGGATTGGAACCAAAATTGTTATATTCGCCCTCAATGACTATCAGAAGCAGGTTATTTTGTTGCACCATCTTATTGATGATGATCTTTGATGCTTCCTTGGCGCAAGAACAGCGAACAAGTCCACTGAGTATTACTACCTCCCGCTATAAGGACACATATGTGAAAATCGTGTATAGTCAACCCCATAAAAAAGGGCGTGACATTTTTGGAAAACTAGTGCCTTACGGTGAGGTTTGGCGCACAGGAGCCAATGAAGCAACAGAAATTACTATTACAGGAGATATTCTTGTGAATGACCAGGAATTGAAAGAGGGTACGTATTCCATTTTTACTATCCCTAATGAAGCTTCATGGACGGTAATATTCAACGCTGACCTTGGGCTCTGGGGATCCTATAATTACAACCCCAAAAAGGATAGCCTGCGCATTGATGTGCCCGTATTGGTCACCAATGAAGTAGCCGAAGCCTTCACGATTGGGATTGACCCTAGAAATAATGAAGCAGACTTTTTCTTCCATTGGGACAAGACAAAGGTGGTTGTCCCCGTTCAATACAAAGAACCAAAACCAAAACATTAAATTTGCACCAGTGATGCTTAGTAGAACGCTTTATACTTTATTATTCCTGCTTATTCAATTTGTGAGCCTTGCACAGGAGGATTCTGAACTGGCAAAGAGAAATGGCTTTAAAGACATCATTTTGGGAATGCAGGTAGACAGCGTAGTGGGCAGCAAGTATAAAAAAGACATCCTGGAAAAAAATGAATTCCCTGCAGCACTGTATGAAGTAGACAACCCCGATTACAAGAGCATTGGTGAGGTAAAAGTAAAGAACCTTGAACTAAAGACTTACAAAGGGCTTGTCTATCAAATTGACGTGATTACCCAGAAGGATACCCGCCTGATGAAGGGAATGGAAAAACTGTATGGAAAGCCGAAGTATATCCTACCCACAGACTCCTACAACTGGGTAGCAGACAGCCTAAGTCTGACTTTTAAGGACCACTCTAAAAGGGAAATCAAACTTACCTATCGCTCCTACCCTGTTTTAAAACAGATGCAGATCGACAAGGGTAAGAAAATTGATGATATCGCAGATGACTTTTAGTTTATAGTCTTAAGTCCAGAGTCATTAGTCCCCAGAGTCATTAGTCCAGAGTTTAAATACTAAGTCAAATTTTACATTGTTGTGTTAGGATTCAATTTGGTTTTCACCCCGACCCTAACGGAACCAAATTGATTTTGCCTTTCCCTTTGATGCTATTGACTCAATATAAGGACTATTTACTATATACTATTCGATAGATCATCCCGCCTTTGTCATCAGATACCAGTATGGAACCATCAGGCAGCACCAAAACATCCACCGGCCTTCCCCATGCTTCTTGCGTTTCGTGATTCAACCAACCTTCAGCAAAAGTCTCATACCCAACTGCTTTTCCATCCTGTAGTTTTACGAGACTCACCAAGTGGCCGCTCTTCTTAGCACGATTCCACGATCCGTGCTCAGCGATGAAGGCTTGATTTTTATAGTCAGCCGGAAACATTCTGCCAGTATAAAACTTAACACCTAATGGAGCTACGTGCGCGTTAAGGTTTTGAACAGGTTGAGTAAAATCACTACAAGGTCTTTTATCTCCGAATTCAGGATCTTTAATGGTGCCACCATGGCAATATGGGTAACCAAAATGCATTCCAGCAGTAGGTGCGGTATTAAACTCACAAGGAGGAATATCATCCCCCATCATATCACGTCCATTGTCTGTAAACCATAACGCCTTTGTCTCTGGGTGCCATGTAAACCCAACGGTGTTGCGTATACCACTGGCAAATACTTCCATACCTGTTCCATCAGCATTCATGCGGGTAATGCTGGCATATATTGGTTCTTCTGGCTCACAAATGTTGCAAGGTGCACCCACTGGCACATACAATTTCCCATCAGGGCCAAAAGCAATGTATTTCCAACCGTGATGTGTTTCAGTAGGATATTGGTCATAAACTACTTCCGGCTCACCGGGATTAGACAGATTATTTTCAATGTCCTTAAACTTTAAAATGCGGTTTACTTCTGCCACATACAAATCTCCGTCTTTGAAAGCCACACCATTTGGCATATTCAGACCTGATGCAATAACCCAACGTTTATCTGCTTTGAAATCACCATCAGTATCTTTTACAGCGTATACCTGATCTTCATTCCTATTGCCCACAAACAGCGTTCCTGATGGAGACATTGCCATAGAGCGTGCATTATCCACCTCAGCATAAACACTTATTGAAAACCCTGCAGGAAGTTTGATGGTATTGAGTGGCAACTGAGCACTTGCTTCGGTGATTGCCGGGCTGGAATTATCTTCTGTATCTGTGGTGGCTGCCGATTCTTTTGACGAACTATCGCAACTGGTTACAGTAAAAAGGAACAGAAAGGCCAACACGCTGAATATATGCTTCATGATTTTAAAATTTAGGTTCTCAATTTACCTGTCTTTAAGCGTTATGCATAAGGTTGAAAGGTTTTTTACGACACAAAACCTTCCTATTTTTGCCCCGTTTTCAAAAATCCAGCTGAACTGCCCGCATGATTTCCATTTCTAACATTTCATACTTCATTGGAGGCAGACCACTTTACGAGGATGCATCCATGTTCATCAAGCCCAATGACAAAATCGGGTTGATAGGACTTAATGGAACAGGGAAATCTACGCTGCTCAAAATTATCAATGGGGAGTTTCGACTGGACAAGGGCTCTATCAGTATGGCCAAGGACTGCACGATTGGTTTTCTCAATCAGGACTTACTTTCTTACCAAACTGACGATGCCATTCTTACAGTGGCTATGGAAGCATTTAAAGAGGCCGTAGACACACAAAGAGACATTGAGAAAACAATTCATGAACTAGAGGATAACTATTCGGATAAGCTGGTAGAAAAGCTAACTAAGCTTCAGGAGAAATTTGAGCACCTCGATGGGTATACCATGCAGGCTAAGGCAGAGGAAGTACTCGAAGGTATTGGTTTTACCACTGCTGACTTGCATCGCCCTTTACGGGAATTTTCTGGAGGATGGCGCATGCGTGTAATGCTGGCAAAGCTGCTACTTGAGAATCCATCGTTATTAATGTTGGATGAACCTACCAACCACCTTGACTTGCCCTCCATTGAATGGGTGGAGGCTTACTTAAGAAATTATCCTGGAGCTGTAATAGTAGTCTCTCACGATAGACAATTTCTTGATAACGTCATTTTAAAAACGGTAGACGTAACCAACCAGCAGTTGGTGAGCTATGAGGGAAACTATAGTTTCTACCTGAAAGAAAAGGAAATGCGTGAAGAGATTCAACAAAACGCATTTGATAACCAGCAGCAGAAGATAAAACAGACAGAAAAGTTTATCGAGCGCTTCCGTGCCAAGTCATCCAAAGCAAAGCAAGTGCAATCTCGTGTAAAGGCACTCGATAGAATGGATATGATTAATGAAGTGGTAACTGACACCGCTGCCATCAATTTCAAGTTTTCATTCAATCAACCTTCAGGACGTCAAGTCATTACCATGAAAGACGTATCCAAATCTTATGGCTCGCTTGAAATTCTTAAAAACAGCACAGGACTTATTGAAAGAGGTGACAAAATCGCATTAATAGGTGCCAACGGAAAGGGTAAATCTACTTTGCTTCGCATCATTGCAGGAACTGAAAAGATTGAAGGTGAAAGTAAAATTGGTTACAATGTGATCGCTGGTTTTTTCGCACAGCATCAATTAGAATCTCTTCATGTTGACAATGAAATTCTGGAGGAACTCAAACAAGCCGGAAGCGGGAAGACAGAACAAGAGCTAAGAGGTGTACTTGGATGTTTCCTTTTTTCAGATGAGGATGTATTCAAAAAAATTAAGGTGCTATCAGGAGGTGAAAAATCAAGAGTAGCACTGGCCAAAACCCTGATCTCTGAAGCCAATTTCCTGCTGCTAGATGAGCCAACCAATCACCTCGACTTCCTGTCAGAAAACATTCTTATTCAGGCTTTACAGCAATATCAGGGAAGTTTCATTGTGGTTTCTCACAATCGTCACTTCATCAATCAGATCGCCAACAAGATCTGGTATATAGAAGACAAGCAAATTAAAGAGTACCCAGGTACCTATGAAGAATACAACTACTGGAGAAAAAATATTGCTGCTCCTAAAGAGTTAGAACCTATAAAAAAAAAAGAAGAGCCAAAACCCAAACAACAAGCCCGCCCTACAGACGAAAGTGTAAAAAAGAAAAAAGCGCTCAATCAAAAGCTCAATGAAGTAGAAAATAATATTGAATCTCTGGAAAAGAAGAAGGGAGCACTGGAAACAGAAATGGCTAAGCCTGAAGTTTTTGGAAACTTTGAGAAACTGAGGGAAGTACAGGAGGTCTTTCAAAGTGTAGAAGCTGCGCTCCAAAAGGCCAACAGCCAATGGGAAGAATTGGCAGGTGAAATAGATCTCATCGAATAATTACCTCAACCCTACTCTGATTCCGAAGACTATTCTTGACAAATCCATTGCAACAGTGGTTGCATTTCCCCCTCCTGGCCATGAAAAATCGTTGTAAATTGAATATGGATTTGAGTAATGATCTGTCACGCGCTGAAACTTGTATCCAGTAATAAAACTCACTACTAGCTTATTCGTACGAATCGAATACCCAAAATTCGGATTGACCATTGGCCCGTGAACAGATTTGGTAATTCTGTAAACCTCCATCAAAGACTTTGAATACGCCCTTCCATAATTCATTTCCAAAAAAAAGCTATTCTTCTTTCGAACAATATCGTAAGCGATTGAAACAAACAAAGGTACTACCCTCTTAGTATCGTAATAATCAAGTCCTAGTCCTATACCCACTTGATACCTGTCGCTAATTCTTATTCCGTTTACAAGGCTTGTTGAAAATGTAGCAGGGCTTGCTCCTTGAATAGCGCCAAATCTAACGAGAGAGCCGGATTGAATGCTGAGAAAGTAATTCAATGTGCGCTGCACCTTTGTTGTGTCTTCTTTAATTACGCAGAAGGCCGCGTGGCTGGATATCCCAAGTAATATTATCAAACTCAGTCTAATCATTTGCTAAATGGAATGGTGCTCAAAAGTTTAATGTCTTTGATATTCGAATAGTCATATTGCACTAGACCAGATTCTCCAATAAGAATTGCTTTTTTGTTGAACGGAATTATATCTACTGAGTGAATATCCTTGTAATGGGCGATTGGATTTCTATCAATAGCTAGAGGATCAGATGCTTCATATATCTTCAAACCTGCTCTGCCATCGCAAATAAAGAGCGTACTCCCGTCTATCCCTAAACCATGCGGATTGGTCATTGGATAAGTGGCCAATAACAATGGATTGGATGGGTCTTCAATATCCAGAACCTCTAGTTGATTAAGAGCCCCGGCACATGTATTTCCGTCTCTCAAAGTAACATAAGCGTAATTTCCTTCCACCACTACCGGGTCGCAACTGCGCAAATGCGAATACACGCTCAGGGTTTGAGGGTGCTCTGGATCACTGACACTAACTATGTACATCCCTGTTTGCGACCCCACAAATAGTTTATCATCATACGGAAATATTGTTTCAATATCCCAGGATAAATTCATCATCCCTTTGCTTACCGGGTTTTGTTCACTTGAAATATCAACCACTTTCAAGTTTGACAAATCCAATACATACAAATGCTCTCTATTGATCGTAAAACGAGCGGTTGAGCCTCCTTTACCAGCCCCATTAGAGGGTGCAATTGATGATTTAGCGGATCCAGCAAAACTATCGAACGGCATCGCTATTCCACTCTCATACATTATTCCACCCCAAGGTTGAATTAGTGACTCACATTCCGATTCATAAACTGTCACTTCATCCTTCTTGATCCAATCCGTTACAAAAGAATTTGAGACCTCGTTGTAGAAATAAAATTGGTGAGGATCCAGGAAAGATTCAATTCTTGAAACCTCATGAATATTGGCCACAGACGAAATGTCAAAGGCCACAAGATCGCTGTAGCTATCTGCATAAAGCGTATTCCCTAGGATGGCCATATCATTATTTCCTGGGATTGAAAGAAAACTTATTGATTGCGGGCTTTTTGCATCGCTATTGTCAATCAGGTGTATCCCTTTGCCGACTTCATTAACAAGTAATAGCGCCCCTTTGATGTAAATCTTGCCCGGGTTTTCAATCTCTCTACTTCCTTCTAATCGTGTTGACGCCTTTATTTCGCTTGAGGTAAGATACACTGGCTCATAGTAGGTGTATTGATTTTTGGTTGTGCATTTATCCTCGCAAGAGAATAAAAATATGGTAACAAGGGTTATGGAAAAAAAAAGAATGTTTTTCATCAATCAAAAAAATTGGCCTTTGATTGTTAGACACCACTTCAATTCTTTAGGTTGGAAGGTAATCTATTATTCGTCCATCATTTAAAGATGTACCTCATTCTTAACCCTACATCAAGCACTAAAGGCTTATACGCAAACTCAGATCCATCCTTAAGAATAGAATTTAAAGAGTACCTGAAACCTGGTATGATAGAAATACTGTAACGGTCAGCCAGTTTATGGCTTACTTCAAAATTCATAAGACCACTCCAATTAAGACTACGGTAAGGTGAATCCTCACCGGCACCCTGTGAAAAATTGTCGCTTTGACCTGATTCATCTTTCAACGTATTGTTAAGGAAGAAATCTGTAGAAACTCCAGCATTCAATTGCAAACCCAATTTGCGATCTACAATTTGATAACCAGCCTGTATTGGAATAGCCACAAATTCAATTGAGCTCCTAATAGTGTAGGGTGAGGAATAAGTGATGGCAATAGTTTCTGCCCTAGAATAATCAGCTATAGCCGGACTCAGCTTATTGGACGATGCTAAGGTGTAATTAGAGGTGTAATCAATACTTTGATTTATGTAATTTAATCCAGTTTGCAACACCCATCTCTTTCCAATCTGCTTGCCCACACTTACTCCGAGAGAATATGCTGATCCCGTAGAGGCTTGAGTGCTTTGCGGCCGAGCGCCATTTGCTGCAAAACCCTTGGAGTCTGCTTGCGCAATAGAATTGGATTGACTGGAAGTACCTACCCCTGGATTGTAGCTGCCTCCTGCCAATCCTAAAGAAGCAAAAAGTAAATCTTTGTCATTGTTATCCTTCGATGCCATAAAAAAAGAAGGCATGGCTGGGAGTTGACGTGGGAAATTCGGCTCATAAAACTTAGTTCGTTGGAGCTTAATTTTTGGGGAAGACCAAGACGCTAGATCACGGGTAACCCCATCTCTTTTCCGATCGGATTTATCTTGTCTAGGAGCAATACTAGTCTCATCCTCTACATCTGCTATCCAATTATTTTGTGCTTCCGAGAGTGCATGAGGCCTGACCTGTGAAGAATTAGTATGAGAGATTGCTTCATCTAAAGCCTTTGGTGCTGAATCATTATTTTCTTTTGCAATCAGCTTTTGGTCATTCACTATTTCCTTATCAATCATCCTGGTTGAATTTTCAGCCATTTGCGATTCATTCTTTTGGTCAATTCTAATGCTATTTTCGGCAACCCTGTCGTAAGCAATATAGCTGGCTAGCGCCAATGCGAACAAGGCAACGCTAGCAGCAATTCTTTGATAAAGAACAACCATCGATTTGGTGTCTTTATTCTCAGCACGAATAAGATCCACTTCAACCTTTTCCCAAACGGATAGAGGAACGGTAGATTCTACCCCTTCAAACGCATCCTTCCAGTTATCTTCAAATTGTAGCCTTCCCATAACTTAATTTCTCTTTTTCAAGCGTTTCAATTTTTGATCGCAATAGACTCTTTGCCCTGTTGTATTGCGACTTTGAAGTCCCAACACTAATACCTGTCATCTCTGAGATTTCTTTGTGGCTATACCCTTCAATAGCAAACAGGTTAAATACGATTCGGCATCCATCCGGAAGAGACTGAACGACCTCCAGAAGATCACTCAAATGGAAATGAGATAAAGACACTTCTTCCTCCTGAATTAAATGCCCTTCTTTTACATCCAACATGGGTACCATATACACCTTCGATCTTTGTTTGTTCAAGGCAGTATTGATCATTATTCTGGTGATCCATGTGCCCAATTGCGACTCAGCCCTGAACTTAGAAATGTTTGAAAAGACCTTTACAAAACCCTCTTGAAGTATATCTTCCGCCTCCTGCCCTGATTTCGCGTATCGAAGGCAAATGGTCATCATTTTTCGGCAATAGCGTTCATACAATGCTTTTTGTAAAGCTCTGTCGCCTTTGGCACAGCCTTTAATAAGGTCCTCATCCCTCTGCATGTACGCGTTATACCCCTTTGACACGTTAATATCCAAATTGGTTGGAAGTGGTATTAATAACGTCCACTAAAGTAAGGGGATGTCCTATTTGTTACATTTTGGTGCGAAAATTGAATAAAATATTTTAAAGTAATTTTGTTTATGCCTTTGATCATCCCCTTTATTCTTAGCCTCTTTATTACCCCTGTTAAGAAAGAGCTCCAATTTGACAATAGGGTTTACGAACCTGAGATCAAGTCTGTTCAGCTGTACACTGAAAAAAGGGAGATCAGGAGTCACCTTCTGCCAGCCGTAACACAACTCAATCAAAACGACCTAGTGCTGGAGTTTGATGACCTTCGCAATGATTTTAACAGCTATTATGCCCGAGTGATCCATTGCCAATATGATTGGAAAGCTTCCTCCCTGAGAGATCTGGATTTTATGGCTGACTACAACGAGTTCAACGTCAATGAGTATGCATTCTCCAGCAATACCCAGATTCCATTTGTTCATTACCGTTTCAATCTGCCTAAAGTAAAACTCCCCGGTAATTATCTCCTCGTGGTCTATCGTAATGGAAACAAATCAGACATCATCCTTTCTCATCGTTTTATGGTATTTGATAGTCGTACTAGCCTAAAGCAGGATAACCAGACTTCCGGGGCTTTAACTTTACGATCCACCAATCAGCAATTGAATTTTATCGTTGACTATAAAGGAGTAGAAATTTTAAATCCTTTCGGGTCTGTGCATGTGGTCATCCGACAAAACCAAAGATGGGATAATGCCAAATTCAGCGTGAAACCAAGCTTTGTGCGGGAGGACGTAAATCAAATTGAATATCGCCTTTTTGATAACGATAAGTTTTTTACGGCTGGAAACGAATTCCGTTTCGTGGACTTCCGGTCCATTAATTTCCCAGGGCAGAATACAGCCCGGGTAGATAAGACCTCCGTTCCCTACCATCTATGGGTTCAACCCGATGTGTCCAAGGTCAATGAAGTTTATTCCCAATACCCCGATATCAACGGGCAGTTTTATGTAGAAAACAGAGACAATGGAAATGATGAAACGGCATCCAATTATGTGGACGTTACTTTTACATTAAAAACCCATGAACTGGAGAAAGCTAAAATCTATCTGGTAGGCGCCTTTAACCAATGGATCAAAAACCCCGAGAATCAAATGAAGTATGACCCGGCTTCAGGTGGTTATCAAAACACGCAACTGCTTAAGCAAGGATGGTACAATTATCAATACATTGTGGATGACAGCGATCTCTCACCTTATCACTTTGAGGGAAGCCATTTTCAAACAGAAAATTTCTATGAAGTCTTCTTTTATTACCGACCCTTTCAACCCAATGCTGATTTGCTAATCGGCTACTTTCCAATAGCCATTAATGGTCGCTAGGCGTAGTTATACTCTTCTTTAGGTTCGGAATGTGAAGTTTTTGAATCTGCATTGGCCACATCCAACATTCCAAACCCTTTATGGGAAAAGTGACCGATACCGTGCTCGTAAACAAATTGTTGAACGGGTTGAGGAGCGTACATG